>NZ_JBFAXI010000017.1:0-113208 GCF_040680735.1 Streptomyces sp. NPDC051987
GAACCGGTATCACGTCGTGGCCGCGCGGGATGCGCGGCCCGAGCCGGGCGTCCAGCTCCACCAGCGCCCGCGCCCGCGCGAACTCGGTCGGCGTGAACGGGAGATACGGCCGCTCCACGGTGATCACTCCCCCCTCCGGCGCGCGCAGCCGCATCACGGTGTCCTCCAGCGCCCCCTCGACGGGAACCGTCTCGGGGCTCCGGGCCCCGCCGACCGGGTGGGCGGGGAGCGAGCGGATCGTGCACCGTCCCAACAACTGCCGAAGGGCCAGCGGAAGTTCCGCCGCGTCCAACGCGGTACGGGTGGCCAGGCCGAGGACCCGGGTCGGCGCGTCCACCAGATCGTGGGTGTCGGCCCGCTCGATCCAGGTGTCCGTGCCCCCGGCCCGTGCGACCGCCCGGGTGATCTCGCCGGCGGTCAGCTCGCCCGGGGCCCGCAGCAGGAACTCGTCCACCGTGCCGTCGGCCAGCGGATGCGTCTGCAGGCTCAGGATGTCCACCCGGTGCCCGGCGAGCGCGGCGCACAGCGTGGCCAGCGAACCGGGCTCGTCCCGCACCGTCGTCCGCAGCCGCCACAGCGTGCTCGCCGCCTCGCCGGTCTGCGGGGTGTCCGCACCGGGCCCGGCCTGCCGTGTCTCGGTGACGGCCTGCCGGGCGCCGGTATCGCTGTCCGTCACCGGCGGTGCGTGGCCTGGCCGCCTCGCCCACCAGACGTGGAAGCCGGCGGTCGCCGCCAGCAGGAGCGCCGAGATCACCAGCAGCGCCGGGCCGTCGGGGCCGTGTCCGATCAGGTTGGCCACCGCGTCCGCCACCGCGACGGCCGTGAACAGGGCGGCGAGTTCCACGACGTCGCGCCGCCAGTGGTGCACGGGGCGTCCGTGCCGCCTGCGTGTCACATCAGACATGTCTCGAGTCATGCAGCCACTGTGAAGCAACGGTGTTGCGTGATCACGAACGCTCTGTGACCGATGGGTAAAGCATGCTTACGCCGTTTTTGTTGCGTTTTCTACCGCTTCCCGCTGCGGCCGAGGCCGTGCACCGGGGGATGACGCCGGTGCACGGCCCGGTGAAAAGCGTACGGGAGTCACTGGCCTACCCGGCCGGGCCTCAGCCTCTGCGTGAACAGCACGGTGCCGTCGTACTCGCGCAGACGCACCGTCAGCTCACCGCTGTCACCGTCGATGTCGACCTCGCCGAAGAACTGGTAGCCCTCCGCCGGCGACACGTTGGAGGCGGTCGGTGCCTTGACGAACACCCGGTCTGGGCCGAACGTGCCGTCCAGCGCGTTGGCCGGGAACGCGCCGGCGTTCAGGGGTCCGGAGACGAACTCCCAGAACGGGGCGAAGTCCTTGAACGCGGCCCGCGACGGGTCGTAGTGCTGGGCCGAGGTGTGGTGGACGTCGGCCGTCAGCCACACCGTGCCGGTGATCTTCCGGTGCTTGATGTACCGCAGCAGCTCCGCGATCTGCAGCTCACGGCCGAGCGGCGCGCCCGGGTCGCCCTGGGCGACGGCCTCGAAGTTCGCCTTGCCCTCGACCGGGTCGGGTACGACCAGTCCGAGCGGCATGTCCGCGGCGATCACCTTCCACACCGCGCGCGACCGGGACAGCTCGCGCTTGAGCCACTTCAGCTGCTCGGCGCCGAGGATGCCCTGCGGGTCGGTCGTCTGGTCGTCGGGCGAGTTGGCGTCGCGGTAGGTCCGCATGTCGAGCACGAACACGTCGAGGAGCGGGCCGTGGTGGTGGACGCGGTAGATCCGCCCGTCCGGGCGGCCGCTGATCGTGGAGATCGGGAAGTACTCGGAGAACGCCTGCCGGGAGCGCAGCGCCATGTCGTCCAGCCTGGTGCCGGCCGGGTAGGGGGTGCCGGTGCCGATGACCTCGCCCGGGTACCAGTTGTTGCGGACCTCGTGGTCGTCCCACTGGATGACGTTCGGCACCTGGGCGTTGAACCGGCGCAGCGCCTGGTCCAGCAGGTTGTAGCGGAAGTTGCCGCGGAAGTCGTCCAGCGTGACGGCGACATGCGACTTCGCCTCGGAGGTCACGTTGCGGTACAGGCTGCCGTCGGGCAGCGCCTGGGTGGCCGGGATCACCCCGTCGGCGTAGATGTTGTCACCGCTGCACAGGAAGAAGTCCGGGTCCAGCTTCGCCATCGCGTCGAAGATGCGGTAGCCGCCGATCGAGTCGTTGATGCCCCAGCCCTGCCCGGCCAGGTCGCCGGACCACACGAACCGCACACCCTGCCGGCGCCGCGCGGACGCGGTACGGAAGGTGCCGATGACCGGCTCTCCGGTACGGCGTGGGTCGTCGGGGTCGGCGAGCAGCACCCGGTAGTGGATCTGCTCGCCGGACGGCAGGCCGTGCAGCCGCGTGGTGCCGGTGAAGTCGCTGTCCGCGCCGAGCAGCGGGCCGTGCCACCTGCGGGGGTTGCGGAACGACTCGGTGGCCGAGGTCTCCACGATCATCCGGGCCGGCCGGTCCGAACGGACCCACACCAGGCCCGAGTCGGCGGTCACGTCACCCGCCTGCACGCCCCAGTCCGCGCGCGGACGCCCGGACAGGGCGAACGCCGGCGCCGAACCGAGCGCAGCGGGCAGGGTCAGGGCCGCCGACGCGGCCAGCGAGCCGCGCAGCACGCTGCGGCGACCGGGGAACGAAGGGGACATGAAAGGGCCTCCAGGACGGGGTCGGGCCAGATGTGCACCGCCACACCTACTGGTACGCCGCAGCGCACACGCAAACCGCGCGTGAACAACTGCCGGTCCGCCTGGTCGGGGGAGCGGCGACCCGGGGCGCCGGCCCGTTCGGGGTGGCGGCGGCCGGTTGCCGCGGCACCCGAGGCCAGGGCGCCGGCACCCGGCCGTCCGTCAGCGGCTGCCGTCGAGGATCACGCGCGCGACCAGCGCCGGGTCGTCGTTCATCGGGCAGTGTCCGCAGCCGGGCAGCCGTACCAGCCGGGCCTTGGGGATGATCTGCTTGGCCCGCACCCCCTGTCGGCGCACCAGCAGCAGGTCCCGGGTGCCCCAGCCCACGGTGACCGGGATGCCGGGGACGTCGTCGGTGAACTGGACGGCGGCACCCGCCCGCAGGGTCTCGGCGAACCCGCTGGCGTGTGCGAGGGCCAGTGTCTCCGCTACCACGGCCTCGGGGGAACGGCGGGCCGGGCGGGCGTAGATGGTGCTGGTCAGGGCCGTCCGTCCGGCGGCCGACCGGGACAGCCGCTCGACCAGCGGGAGCGGCAGCCGCTCCGCGATCCGCCGCATGGTGATGAGCACACCGAAGGCGTAGCGGCGTTCGGCCTGCGACCAGAAGCCGGCGGGGGAGAGGGCGGTGACGGACCGTACGAGCCGCTCGCGGCCCAGCTCCAGCGCCAGCAGGCCGCCGAGCGAGTTGCCCGCCACGTGCGGCCGGTCCAGCTCCAGCGCCTCGAACAGGGTGCCGAGCACCGTGTTGGTGGTCGGCAGATCGTAGGCGAGGCCGTCGGGGAGGGCCGGGGAGGCGCCGAAACCGGGCAGGTCCACCGCGATCACGTCCCGCTCGGTGGCGAGGATGTCCACCACCGGGTCCCAGGCCTGCCGGTGATGCCCTATCCCGTGGAGGAGGACCAGCGGCTCGCCGCGACCCACGCGCGCGTACGAGACGGTCACATCCTGCCGACCGTGCGCGGTCTGCACTTTGAACGAGACGGTGGCGGACATGGGGGCTCCTCGTCTGGACTTCGGCGAACGCGGTGAGACAGCTTGTCAGCAATTGCTACTCACGGGTAGTCCCCGTGGGGGCGTGTCGGGCGCCGGCGTGCTCCGTCAACCCGTCGGGGGCGGCTCAGGGTTGGCGTCGGCGCGCCGCGAGGTCGCCGGCTCATTCTGGGTCGGACGAGCGGCGGATGGGGTGATTTGCCCCAAAGAGTAAGAATGTGTCGAAAGTGAGTGATGCCTCTGCAGCGGCCCGTCGCAGCCGCGGAGCGCGCCTTGCTCCGGCCGCCGGGAGCGCCGCCGTGCGAACGCCTCGTGAGCGGCGTGTGGTACCGCTTTCTATGTGGGGGCCAAGGGATCGAGGATTGGTCTTGACCAAGGGTGTGCGCCGCCCTATGGTCGCAGATAAGTACAACAACCTTTAATAAACAAGGGCGCTAAAAACGCCGCCGGACCACGGCGATCGCGGAGGACAGGGTGGGGACCACGCAGCTGGAATCGGTGCCGGAACCGAAGTACTGGCATCTCAAGACCGTGCTCAGCGAGGCACTGGACTCGGAGTTCTCGGTCGGCGAGATCCTGCCCAACGAACGCGACCTCGCCGCCCGCTTCGGCGTGGCCCGCGCCACCCTTCGCCAGGCCCTCGAACAGCTCGAACTGGAGGGCAGGCTGCAGCGCCGCCGCGGCGTCGGTACGACGGTCGCGCCCCCGCGCATGGGCGTGGCGGTCGGCACCGACCAGGACGCCTGGCCGGGCGCCCCCCAGGACGCCTGGCAGCCCACCGACTGCACCCTCGCGGTGCCGCCCGCCGCGGTCGCGGCCGCCCTGGAGACCGGCGCCGAGGAACCCGTGCACATCGTGCGCCGCTCGCGCGTCTCGCACGGCCAGCCCGTCGCCGCCGAGCTGCTCTACGTCCCGGCGGCCTCGGTCCCGGAGCTGACGGCGATCGACGCGCCGTCCGGAGCGCCCCGCTCGCGTGCGGTCCTGCGCGAGCTGCAGCACCTGGAGCTGGAGCGGCAGGACCGCGCCGTGGAGCTCGGCTCGGCCCGCGCGGACGACGCCAAGGAACTCGACCGTCTCCCCGGCGCCCCGGTGCTCGTCGTCACCACCCGTTTCCTCGCGGCCGGCCGCACCGCCGCGCTCTCCGTCGCCACCTACCGCGCGGACACCTGCCGGCTGACCTTCGGCGACACCGGCGGGGTGGAGATCCACCACGGCCCCGAGCGACAGGCGTCCTAGCAGCCACCGCGCCGCGTGGCGCCGCGCCGTGTCGCACCGCACGGCGCAGCGCCTTGTCGCACCGCACCACGCCACGTAGCGTCGCCCGGCTGCCCGGCTGCCCGGCTGCCCGGCTGCCCGGCTGCCCGGCTGCCCGGCTGCCCGGCTGCTCGCTCGCACCCCGCATCTTCGCCGGGGCGCGACGCGTTGTGCGGGGCGGCTGCTCGGCTCAGCGGCGCGCGGTGACCGTTCCGTCCACCGCGAACAACTGCTCCTCCACGTGGTCGAGGGCGAGCCGCAGCGCACCCGTCGCCACCGCCGCCTCACCGAGCAGGGAGAGCGCCACCCGGGGCGGCCGCAGACAGTACCGGGCGAGTTCCCGGCGCAGCGGCTCCAGGACGCCGTCCAGGCCCGCCGCCCAGCCGCCGATCACCACCAGCTCCGGGTCGAGCGCGAGCACCAGCGCGGCCACGTCGTGGACCAGCCGCTGGATGAACCGGTCGACGGCGGCCCGAGCCCGGGCGTCCCCCTTGCGGGCCAGCGCGAACACCTCGGCCACCGCCTGCTCGTCGAGCGGGTGCAGCGGCTCGTCGGTGGTCGACAGCAGGGTCTCCGGAGTCGCCTCCCGGCCCAGCAGATGCAGCGCGCCGATCTCCCCGGCCGCCCCGCCGTACCCGCGGTGCAGCCGCCCGCCGATCAGGGAACCGGCGCCCGGACTCAGCCCGGCCAGCACCATCACCACGTCGTCGGACTCGGTGGCGGCGCCCTTCCAGTGCTCGGCCACCGCCGCCGCGTTGGCGTCGTTCTCCACCAGCACCGGACACTTGAATGACCGGCTCAGCCGCTCGCCGAGGCGCAGCCCCGTCCACTGCGGCAGTGCGGTGCCCAGCCGTATCCGGCCGTCCGCCTCGACGATGCCGGGCGTGCCGACCCCGACGGCCCGCAGTGAACCGCGTGCCACCCCGGCCCGGCGCAGCAGCTCGGCGACGGCGGTGCGCAGCCGCTCCAACCGCTCGTCCGCGTCGGCCGTCTCCTCGACGTCCTTGGCCTGCGCCCCCAGCACCCGGCCGTCCAGGTCGGCCAGGAGCGCGGCGACGCGGTGCGGGCCGATCTCCAGGCCCAGCAGGTGTCCGGCCTCGGCCCGGAACCGGAATCGCCGCGCCGGCCGGCCCTGCCGCCGGGCGGCGCCCTCCTCGGCTGCCGTCTCGACGACCAGCCCGGCCCCGATCAGCCCTTCCACGACCCCTTCGACGGTCGGCCGGGACAGCCCGGTCACCCGGGTGACCTCGGTGAGCGTCGCACAGTCCGTGGCCCGCAGCGCGTGCAGCACCACCGCGGAATTGATCCTGCGCAGCAGAGACGGATCACCGCCGGTCAATCCCGCCACGGTCCGTCCTCCCAGCTTGCCCCGCACGTTGGCCGGATCGTACTTCGGCGCTGACGACCCAGGCGAGTGCCGGATGCCATCGATCTGCCGGCGATCCGCGATCAGCGGGGCGTGAAGGGCGGGGAGCGGTGGCGCGCGCTCGCGGCGCGCCGAGCGGCTCCGATTGTCATGTCCTGTTGCCTACCATAACGCTATGGTTGTCTCTGCCCAGGGGGACTGGTTGCGGCACGTGGGCCGCCGGTGAGGACCGGTGGTGGTGTGTCGACCGGGGGTGGTTTGGCGCCTTGTGAGACTGGACCGGGCTGCGTTGGGGAGCGTGCCATTCGTCTCCTCTGCGGCCGGCCGTTTCGCGCGGTGTCGGGCCCGACGGTCCTCGCCGACGTCGTAGTGAACACCCATCGGATTATCGGCCCGCATGGTGCACGCGGGCCGACCTGGGGAACGGATGCGATGAACACACGACACCTTCTCGACCCCGGTGGAGGGGACGCCTCGCCACCCACGACCGTCGCCGGCCGGTTCGGCACGGCGCGACAAGCCTCCTGCTCATGCAGCGTCCGCGGAGGTCACGCGGTACCGGAACGCGCAGGTCGGCCCCGGGCGAATCGATTCCCCGTGGGCTGCCCGAGTCATCTTCCCTTCATCACGTCGTCGCCTCGCCACGTCCCGGCTCGGGGTACGTTCGGCGGCGTGTCCGGCGTTCTCGCGTTACTTCTCACGGAGAGGGGATGACTTTGAAACAGGAGGCCAAGAGCCAGCCCTTCGGTGTGGGCGACCGACTCGGCGCCGAGGAGGTGGCCGTCTACCGGTGGCTCGCCCTGCGCCGGCAGTTCGACCTCTCCCGGATGGCCGCGGAACTCGCGCTCGACGAAGCCACGGTGTCGCGCGCCGTCGACGCTCTCCTTCACATGGGCCTGCTCCAGCGGCACGCGGAGGACGACCAGGTGATGCGGGCGGTCGACCCGCATCTGGCCGCCGCCGTGGCCACCGCCCCGCTGGAGAGGGCGATACGCGAGCAGCAGATCTCGCTGCGCGCCTTCCGCGACCAGTTCGCCCAGCTCTCCTTGCACTACGAGGAGGCGCAGCGTGCCACCCCCGCACCCCTCGACACCATCCCCGCTCTGACCGAGGTACGGGCGGCGCTGGACCGGGCGGCCGAGCTGTGCCGCGAGGAGATGATCACCGTCCAGCCGGGGGGCACGCGGGCACCCGAAGTGCTCAAGGACGCGCTGGCCAGGGATGGCGAGATGCTCGCCCGCGGGGTGCGGATCCGTACGCTCTACCACCACACCGCGCGGTTCAACAGCCCCAGCCAGGCGTACGTCGCCATGGCCAGCGCCCTCGGAGCCGAGTACCGCACCGCGCACCAGCTCTTCGGCCGGCTGATCGTGTTCGACCGTGAACTGGCCTTCCTGCCCGACCACAAGGGGACGTGGGGCGCGGTCGTCATCCGTGAACCGTCGGTCGTGCACTTCCTGTGCGAGCTGTTCGAGCAGGCGTGGACGGAGGCCCAGCCGTTCTCCGACGCGGCCACCGATGGACTGGAAGCCGTCGCCAAGGACCTCGACCGCACCATCCTGAGGCTTCTCGCGACCGGGCGGAAGGACGAGACGATCGCCCGCCGTCTCGGCATGTCGCTGCGCACCACACGGAAACACATCGCGGACATCATGCAGACCCTCGGGGCGGAGAGCCGCTTCCAGGCCGGTTTCGCGGTGGCCAGCAGGGGGCTGCTGTGCGACGACCCGGACGACGAGAGCGCCGACCCGCAGAACGAGTAGTC
Organism: Streptomyces sp. NPDC051987; assembly: GCF_040680735.1. Taxonomy (NCBI): domain Bacteria; kingdom Bacillati; phylum Actinomycetota; class Actinomycetes; order Kitasatosporales; family Streptomycetaceae; genus Streptomyces; species Streptomyces sp. NPDC051987. The sequence goes on from NZ_JBFAXI010000017.1 coordinate 8,079, forward strand.
CGGACCCGCGGACGGGCTGACGACCGGCGCTGCCTGATGGTCCGTCAGCCCGTCGGCCCGTCAGTCCGTTTCGCCCAGGCGGAGTTCCATCAGGACCGTCGGCGTGTGAACGTCCAGCAGAGCGTAGGCGTGGTCGCGGGGCACGAAGAGTGTCCCGCCCGCGCGAAGGCGCAGATCCACGGTGCCCCCCGGGACGCCGTCCGTGCGGGTGAGCCTGCATCGGCACGCGCCTTCGAGCACGGTCACGATGTACTCGACCGTGCTCGACGCCTGTTGCTCGCCGACCGACATGGAGTGCATGAACCGGAAGGACGGGCGGACCGGCAGCTCCAGCAGCGCGCCGAGCGCCGAGGCCAGCAGCAGCGGCTCCGCCTCCTCTTCCGGGGCCCCGGGCTCCGGCGGACACTCGTCGGTCCGAGGCGGCGCCGCGTCGGAGGCGTACGGCCAGCGCTCCCGGTGATAGGCGAGCCGCGCGATGCGCAGCAGCTCCGGCAGCGTCTCGGAGTCCTCCGGCCACAGCAGTGCCGGTCCCCTGTCCCCGTTCGTCGCGACGCACAGCGCCAACTCCTGGACAAAGGACTCGAGCGGCTTCACCAGCCGTCTGGGCTCAGGCACAGCTCTGACTCTCCGATCTCGCGTCGGCCCGATCCCTGGCGAGGGGCTTGTGGGCGCCGTCGAGTCGGCTTCGTCTTCGTTCGCTTCCTCCGGGACGCAGATGTCCCGCTGCCGTCCGACGGCGGTATCAGAGGCATTGTGGCGCTCGTGTCGCGAAACATGTAGTCACGTGTTCCCGCGACACAGGGGGGCTGAGCGGGAGAAGAGGGCGCCCCACGCCTGAGAGGATGCCGTCTGGTCCCCATACCGGTGACTTCGGGGTCGGTGGGTCGTCGGCGGTGTGTGCCGCGTGTCAGTCAGATGGCGTTGTCGGGTGGGCAGTTGAGCGGCTTACGCGGGGAGCTTGTGCGCTGCTTCGCCGAGGAACCCAGACGGGCTCCGCAGCGTCTCCCTGGAGGAGGCGGGCCCCACGGCGGGGTCGTGGGTGTGGGCACCGGTGCGGGGAGGGCTGCGTGAGCGAACGCGAGGCGGCGCTGGCGATGGGGGCGGCCGACGGGCTGGGCGCGTACCGGAGACTCGCGGTCCCGGGATCCGCGGCCGGCGACGGGTTCTTCATGATGCTGGGCGTGTTCTTCGTAGGGGGGGCGGGCTACGACCTGGTCCGCGGAGTTCACGGCTGGCCGGACGGTCTGATCACGACCCTGTGGCTGGTCATGGGCCTGGGCCTGGCCGGCCTCACCTGCTGGCCCCGGTTCGAGCGACGCGAGGGCGGCCCGATGACGCACCTCTACTGCTTCGAGGACGGCTTCGTGATCGCCGGCCGCGACTCGATGCGCGCGGTCCGCTGGTCGCACATCACCGTCACCGCCGAGAGGTGGGAGTCGGGGTCGGGAGACGACCGCGAGTCGGGCACTCGCCGCACCCTACGAGCACCCGACGGCACCGTGCTCGCCCACTTCACCGGTCGGGAGCCCGAACAGGTCGGCGGCTACGGCGTGCTGCGCCTCCACCAGGAGGCCGTCGAGCGCGAAGACGCCCGCCCGCTGCCCGATCTGCCAGGTGACGACCGCATCGAGCGGTCGGACGGGCGCGGAGCGGAGGAACAGTGACGCGCGCCCCGTCGGTCGTCGCCACCAGCATGCAAGGCCGGTTGGCCGGGTTCGGTCTCGTCGCCCGGCTGCACGGGTACTCCTTCGGCCCGGTCGCGGGCGGAGACGTACGCGCGGGGCCGCTGGTTCCCGCCCCGCAGAGGACGTCACCATGCGAGGGACGGCTTTTCCTGGGAGGGGACAGTCCATGCATCCCGAGCACGTTCCTGTCGTACCGTCGGACGCGACCCGCATCCGACTGGGCTCCGGAATCATCTGCGTGGACGCCGCCGGGGCCCAGTCGGTGCTCGCGCGCCTGCCCTCGCTGCGCGAGAAGGGGGTGGAGGCCGAATGCGGTCCGGAACTCCTGCACGTCGGCGGGAACCTGGTTGTGGGCCTTAGTGCCTGGTCCGACGGCAAGATCCTGGTCGGATGCATGCTGCCCGTCTCCGAGTGGCCGACCCGCCTCGCCGCTGTCTACGAAAGACTGATCCACTTCTTCATGGAAGCGTCCTTCCGACAGCAGGAGCTCGACCCGCGCCTGTGGATGCGGTGGCTCGACGCGACCGACTGCAGCCAGGAGGTGGTCCGGTCCGCCTCGAACGAGCGTGTCATCGAGTCGGATCACTACGCGTCCCGCATCATCGAGCTGTGGTGCTACCGACTGCGCTTCGTCGACCGGCCGGACGAACGCGTGTGGGTGCTGCGCGAAAGCGTCGCCACGGCGGCGTACGCTCCGTTCCGCAGTGTCGACGGGCCCACCCCCACCGACAGGGGGGCCGTGCAGCGGGACAGACGTATGTGGATGTACACCGACGAAGCCGAGGCCTTCGCGCGGTTCGCCGCCCGGGACGACGGGCGGCCTCCGATCGTCACGGTCCAGGAGGGCGCTGCGCTGCTCGGCATCACCGAGGACGCCCTGCGCGAAGCGCTCGCCCGAGCCGACAACGTGATTCAGCGCACCGCTTCCGTCACCGACCGCACCCATTGGTACGTCCTGGAGCACCTGGCCGAGTGGCATGGCGCGCCGACTCTCTGACGATCAGTTACCGGTCGGGGCGGAGCGGCTGCTTGGCGGTCAGGGCGCTGAGCGGGCGAACAGCTCGGCGGCCTTAACCGGCCCACCTCCCGTAGCCCTGACCGAAGTCTGTGGGTCGGTGGGTCGTGAGCTCACGGGTATTGCGTCTGGTCCGGGTCCTCGGCCGCGGCGATGGCGAGACGGAGCAGACCGACCCGGCTCCGGGCCCCCGACTTCTCCCGGATCCTGCGCAGATAAGTGTCGACGGTGTGCGGGCTCAGGTCCATTCGGCGTGCGATGGACGTGTAGGTGAGGCCGTCGGCGAGATGTCGCAGGACCTCACGCTCGCGGACGCTCAGAGAGGCCAGAGCTTCGGCGGCTGTCGGCGGTCGACGTGTGTCCATTCCGTTTTCCTCGTCGCAGGAGAACCCTGACGCGGGCCGGTCCGCCCCCGGCGGAAGGGCGGACTGGTCCGTATTCGGGTGGTGGGGGGAACCTCCGCGCGGAAGGTTCTGCCAGACGCGTGGAGCGCCTTGGGGTCCCGGCTCAGCCCCAGCCGCTGTCGTCCGTCGTGTGCTCCGTCGACAACTGGTCCAGCGCGACGGGGGGTTTCACACTGCCCCAGCCGCTGTCGCCGGCGACTACTACGGCGGCCACGGACTGAACGGCTGAGCTCTGCGCGCCGGCTAGGGCGCCGAGGACGAGCAGCGCGACTGCGATCACTGTGGTGACGGGACGGCTGACTATCACAGTTGCTCCTGTTTTCTAGCGTTGTGTGCTGAGTTTGCCGGTTGTGCTCCCTGCTGCTTCAAGGTTCTCCGGAGCACGACGCGCTGACCATGGGGAAAGGTGCTCACCAAAGTGCCCGGCAGCAAAGACGAACGGGTCACGAAAAGGGCGAAATGGCGAAAAAGTTGCGAACACTCTGCGCGGAGACGGGTTCGAAAGGGTCCGCGCCAGGAGACGTGGACCCGGACGGTCGCAGCAGTCCTGATCGGCGCCCGGCGAACCGGCGTCACCGGGTGCGGGGGCGGCGCGCGCCGGCGGTCTTCTCCAGCGCGCCGCGGTCCAGCTTGCCGCTGAGGGTGAGAGGCAGCGTGGGCAGCGGCAGGAACCTGGCGGGCACCATGTGGGTCGGCAGGAACGCCGCCAGCTCGGCGGGCAACCGCTCCGCGAGCGTGTCGTCGGCCTCGTCGCGGGGGACGAAGCACGCGACCAGCATGGGTTCCCCGCGCGGACTGGGCACCACGACCACCGCGCCGGAGGCCACCCCGGGGCATGCGAGGAGACGGCTCTCTATCTCTCCCAGCTCGACCCGCATGCCGCGCACCTTGACCTGGCCGTCGGCCCGGCCGAGGCAGCGCAGGGTGCCGTCGTCGTCCCGGACGGCGAGATCACCGGTCCGGTACCAGGTCCGGCCGTCGGCGTCGCGGACGAACGCCTGCTCGGTCAGCTCGGGGCGCCCCAGATAACCGTCCGCGATCCCCCCGGCGAGAAGGATCTCCCCGGTCTCCCCGTCGGCCACCGGCCGCCCGTCGGCCCGCAGTTCGACGTCGACGTGCGGGAGGGCGCTGCCGATCGGGGTGCCCGGGGCGTCCCGGCGGGCCAGCGTGCGCGGGGTCAGCTCCTGCCAGGTCGCGTACACCGTGCCCTCCGTCGGGCCGTACAGATTGTGGTAGGTCGCCCCGGGGGAGAGTCCCAGATCGGCCCAGCGGGAGACCACCGCCAGTTCCACCGGCTCGCCCGCGAGCAGAACGCGGCGCAGTGCGGGGAAGGAGGTGCCGGTCCGCTCGGCGGCGTCGAGCAGATAGCGGAAGACGGTCGGCACCTGGCTCAGGACCGTCGCGCCCGTCTCGGCCAGCAGGGAGGCGAGGCGACGCGGGTCCCGCAGCGCCTGCTCCGGCACCGCCAGCAGCCGGGCGCCGGTCACCAGCGGAGCCCATGACTCGGCCAGGCTCACGTCGAAACAGGGGGACGTGGACTGGGCCCACACCTCGTCCGCGCCGAGACCGAGGGACGACACGAAGCCGAGGAGGAAGGCCGCCAGACTCCTGTGGGACATCACGACACCCTTCGGGCGGCCCGTGGAGCCCGAGGTGTGGATGACGTAGGCGGTATCGTCCGGCGCGGGCGATGCCGGTGGGTCCGCCGCCGGAGGGGTGCTCAAGGCGAATCCCTCGTCGGGACCGGGTCCGACCACCGTGCGGGCCCCGGCGTCGGCGAGTACGAAGTCCTGGCGTGGTCGCGGATAGGAGGGGTCCACCGGCACATAGCCGCAGCCGTGCCGCCAGATGCCCAGTACCGCGGCGTAGATCCGCCAGCCGCGCGGCATGCGCATGCCCACGAGCTCGCCGGGCCGGACGCCCGCGGCCGCCAGCATCCGCCGTACCGTTTCGGCAGCCGCTCCCAGTTCGCCGTACGTGATGTCCCGGGAGGAGTCGGTGACGGCGATCCTCTCGGGATGGTCGGCGATGCTCTTCTCGACCCAGACGTCGACCCGGTCGCCCATCGCGCCGAACCACCCTTCCGTTGTGTGACCTTCGTGGTGCGCCAGGCACCGTCGGCGAGACGCTAGCCACTGCACGGATGCAGGTCAACACGTTCCGTGACCGTTCCGGATCGGTGCCCGGCGTGGGCGGGCGGCGAAGAGGAGGCGTGCCGGCGCCGGGAACTGGGGGAGCGGCCGGGAAGGAGGTGGCGGGGTCGGTGGCGGGCCGCGCGGGCAGCCCGGGACGGAAGAGCCGCCGGAACCGGAAGAGAACCCCGGGTGCGTCCCGGCGCCCGGTCACCACACCCCGGACGGAGGGGGTGCGAAGAGGGTTCCGTGCGCCGTAATCCCGTCCGTGAAGCGGAACTTGTGGCGGTACGCGGCTTTTCGTGCCCCCGTTACCTTGCTGCCGTGCAGGTCGGTGAGGCGGGTGCGGCATGGCCCGCGCCGTCCGCCCCGGTGATCGTGGAGGACCAGCCCAGCCGTACCCACGACGGCAACGCACGCCGGGGACGTATGAGAAGCCGGAGACGCCCATGCCCCAGCAGGAACTCCCGAAGCCGGACCACGAGGCCGCGCACGGACCGGTGTTCAAGGTGCTCGGCCCCTTGGAGGTGTGGGACGGGGACCGGCGGGTCAACCCGGGCGGGGTGAGACAGCGGCACGTCCTCGCGACGCTGCTGATCTACGCGGACCGGGTCGTTCCCGTCAACCGCCTGATCCGCGCGGTCTGGGACGAGGAAGCGCCGGACACGGCGGGCAACCAGGTGCGCAAGATGATCTGGAACCTGCGCCGCAGGCTGCCCGACTCGGTGCGCATCCTCACCGAGGCGCCCGGCTACCGGCTCGTGCTGAGCGAGGGCCAGCTCGACGCCCGTGCCTTCGAGGCCCTGCTGGGGCGCGCCGGTACCGCCGTCGCCGAGGGCCGCGCCGAAGAGGCCGTCGAGCATCTCTCCCGCGCCCTGAACCTGTGGCGGGGCCGTGCGCTGAGCGGACTGAGCGGGGCGGTCGTCGGCTCCGGCGGCCGGGACCTCGACGAACGACGGCTCATCGCCACCGAGCGGCTGGTCGACCTGCGGCTGCTGAAGGGTGAGGCGCGGGCGCTGGTGCCCGACCTGTATTCCCTGGTGAGCGCCCATCCTCTGCATGAGGGGCTGCGGGAGCGGCTCATGCTGGCCCTCTACCGGATCGGCCGACGCGCGGATGCTCTGCAGGTGATGGCCCAGGGCCGGGCGGAACTGGTGGAGCTGGGCATCGAGCCCGGCACCGGGCTCAGCCGCCTCCAGGAACGCATCCTCAGGGACGATCCGGGCCTCATGCTCCCCGAACCCGAACCCGAACCCGAACCCGAGGCCGAGGCGGAGGCGGAGGCCGAACCCGAGCCTCACGCCGGCTCTGGACCCCAGCCCGAAGCCGGCCCTGGCCCCGTCCCCGTAACCGCGCCCCGGTCCGAGGACGAGCCCGACGGCGATCCCGCCTCTGACCCCGCCTCCGCGCGGACCGTGGACGGCACCACCGGAAATGTCTCACCGGTCGCGGAGGCGACCGTGGCGACAGCCGCCGACCGGGGACAGGATCACGGCAGCCTGCCCTACGACCTCAAGGACTTCACCGGCCGCCGCCGGGAACTGGACGCCCTCCTCGCCCTCGGCACCGCCGTCACCGACCGGGCCCCCACCATCGTGACCCTCACCGGGATGCCCGGTGTCGGCAAGACCGCCCTCGCCGTGCACGCCGCCCACCGCCTGTCCGCCGCCTTTCCCGACGGACAGCTCCACCTGGACCTCCAGGGCCTCACCCCGCACAGCGCCCCCCCGACCCTGGCGGAGGCACTGCGGCATCTGCTGCTCACCCTGGGCACACCCGCCGGGGAGATTCCCGACGACCTCGACGGACGGTTGATCGCCTGGCGGCGGGCCGTGGCCGGACGGCGGGTGCTGATGATCCTCGACGGAGTGGTGGACACCGCGACCGTGCGCCCGCTGCTGCCCGGCACCGGCGGCTGTCTCGTCGTGGTGACCAGCCGTACCCTCATCGGCAATCTCGACGGCGCCGTCCCGATCCATCTGGGCCCGCTGTCCGAGGAGGAAGCCGTCGCCCTCCTCGGCAGCATCATCGGCACGCACCGGATCGGCGACGCCGGCGAGGCCCGCGACCTGGTGGCCGTCTGCGGGCGGCTCCCGCTCGCGCTGCGGATCATGGGAGCCCGGCTGAACAGCCGCCGCGCCTGGAGCCTCGCCCAGGCCGTCCGACGGCTGCGCCGCCACGACCTGAGGCTGCGCGAACTCACCCTCGCCGACCGCAGTGTGGCCACCGGGATCGGCCAGTGCTACCGCGGGCTGAGCCCCGCCCAGCAACGCATGCTGCTCGCCCTGCGCGCGGCACCGTCCGGCAGCATCGACGAACGGACCGCCGCCCGGCTGGCGGGCGTCAGCGCCGCGGAGGCGGAGGACGCCCTCGAAGGACTCGTCGACGCCTGCCTGTTGCAGTCCCTTCCGTACCCCGGCGGCTACGCCCTGCCCGAACTGGTCCGCAGCTTCGCCGTCCAGGAGTCCGCCACCTCCCGCCCAGGGCCGACCCCCGCGCAGACGCAGTTCGCGCCCCGGACCGGGCCCCGGCCGGCGGAGGGCCGCGCGACCCCGGCCGGCAACCGGTCCAGGCCCGACGGCGCCCGACGCCGCGGCACCGCCGCCCGGCGGTCCGCAGCCTGACCCCTCGCTGACGGTGAGGGGGTGCCGCGGACCGGGGAACGGAGACGGACGCCGTGGACGCCGCCGGACCCGGGCCCGTGGCACGACGCCTGGTTCACGGACTGGCGGTCCCGGCCGGCTGGACTGCGGTGTGCCCTGGCAGCGCGGTGCGCAGCGGCAGCAGCAGGAGACAGGACCCCGCCATCCCGACGGCCCCGACGAGCAGGGCCGTCGGGGCCCCGGCGCGGTGGCCGAGCCAGCCGCCGGCCAGTCCGCCCAGCGGTGCCACGCCCAGGACGACCGTGCGGATCGAGGCGTTGACCCGGCCGTACAGCTCCTTGGGGGTCAACGTGGCGCGCAGGGTGCGCTGCGTGACGTTGAAGACGATGACGAGGGCGCTCGTCACGAAGTGGGAGCCCGCCACCAGAACGGGCACCGCAGGGGCGGGCGCGAGGACCGCGGCCGGTACCGCGAGGCCGGCGGCCCCGGCGAGGGCCAGCGTCGCGCACAGCGTCCTCGTCGTGCCCAGCCGTCGCGACACCCCGCCCGCGACCAGCGCGCCCGCGCAGGCGCCGGCACCGGAGGCCGCGTACACCGTGCCGATCCAGGACGCCGGGAGAGCCAGACCGTGGGTGAGGAACACGAGCAGCGGCGGTTCGCTCACGAAGAGGAACAGGTTGAAGACGGTGGTCGCGAAGGTCACGGCTCGCAGCGGGCGGCTGCGCAGGACGAAGGCCGCGCCGATCCGCATCTCCTCCCGCAGGGCCGTCCGAGCCCCGTCCGGTTCCCGTGCCGCACCGTCGCCCCGGCGTGGTGCCTCCGGCCGCCGCGCGCGCTCCGTTTCGGGAAGCCGGCGCGTGAACAGCGCGGACACCACGTAGGCCGCCGCGTTGCACAACAGCGCCCACGGGCCGGTGAGCATCTGGACCGCCACGCCACCGACCGAACTTCCCACGATCGTCGCCCCCGACGCCGTCAGCTCGAACCGGGCGTTGGCGCGGGCCAGGTCCTCGGGGGCGACCAGGGTGGGCAGGCAGGCGCTGTACCCGACGTCGGACACCGCCCCCTGAGCGCCGATCAGCAGGGCCAGCACCGCCAGCAGGGGCAGCGAGAGCAGCCGGCACACCGCCGCGACGGGCACCGCGAGCAGCAGCGCGGCACGGACGAGATCGGCGCCGATGAGCAGGCGTCGCCGGGAGTGGCGGTCCACCCAGACCCCCGCGAACGGACTGACCAGAAGGTGCGGCAGGGTCCCGGCCGCGCTCAGCAGCCCCAGCTCCAGCGCGTCGGCGCGCAGGGTCACGGCCCCGACGAGGGGGAGCGCCACGACGGTGACGTTCGCGCCGAACTGAGAGGCGGTCTGCGCGACCCACAGGTGTCCGAAGGCGGAACGGCGCAGGGGCGGGTTCATGAGCGGCTCGTCTCCTCACCCAGGTCCGCGAGCACTTGCGGATGCCGGACCAGGCTCTGGTGGTCGGTGTCGACCTCCCGCAGGTCGAAGTCGCCCGCCACACGCTCCCGCCAGCGCCGTACGTCCGCGTCGGAGACGTCCCGGCTGCGGTGGAAGAGCAGCGCGCCGTCGTACCGGGGCGGCCGGTACCGGCTCAGCGCCCGCAGGTGTGCCCGGAAGACCGCGAGGTCGGCGTCGGGCGCCTCGCGCTGATGGCGTGCGCGCAGCTCGTCCTCCGAGGGCGGGCGCCCGCCCGGGTAGGAGCTGTCGAGGACCGCCAGCAGCGACACCTTCTCGCCCCTGGCGCGCAGGCGGGCCGCCAGTTCGAAGGCGACCACACCCCCGAAGGACCAACCGCCCAGCCGGTACGGGCCATGGGGACGGACCCGCAGGATCTCCGCCAGGTGGACCTGCGCCACCTCCTCCACGGACCCCAGCGCGCGGGACATGCCGAGCGCGTGCACCGGGACTCCCGAGGCGGCCAGTTCGCGGTAGCACAGGATGGTCCCACCGACCGGATGCACCATGAACAGGGGATCGCGCGCACCGGTCCGGCCGTCCAGCAGCGCGGCCTGGAGAGCCGGGGTCGAGTGGTTCAGGACCGCGCCGACCGGCAGGCGCTCACCGAACTCCTCCTGGAGCAGGCCGATGAGCCGCAGGGCCGCCAGCGAGTGGCCGCCGGCCATGAGGAAGTCGTCGTGCACCCCGATCGGGCGGCGGCGCAGGGCGCGCTCCCAGACGGCGGTCACCCGTGCCTCCGTGGGAGTCCTGGGCGCCGTCCACGGGGCGCGGTCCGCGTCGGGCCGGGGCAGGGCGGCATGGTCCAGCTTGCCGTGCCGGGTCAGGGGCATCCGGTCCAGCGGGACGACCACCGAGGGAACCTGGTGCTCGGGGAGCAGGGTCCGGGCGAAGCGGACCAGCTCGCCGGGATCGACCGGCGCTCCTTCGGACACGGGCGCCCCTCCGGCCATGGCGTCCCCGGCCCGTGTCCCGTCGCCGGACGACCAGGTCACGTACGCGACCAGGCGGTCGCCGTCGGCCGTGACCGCGCACTGGCGCACCGCGGGGTGCCGGGTCAGCGCCGCCTCCGTCTCGCCCGGCTCCACCCGGAAGCCTCGGATCTTGACCTGCCGGTCCGCGCGGCCCACGAACTCCAGCTCGCCGCCGGGCAGTCGGCGTACCAGGTCCCCGGTCCGGTAGACCCGGCGCGTGGTGCCGTCGGGCAGTTCGATCCGGGGGAAGGAACGCGCGGTCGCCTCGGCGTCGCGGTGATAGCCGAGCGCGAGCTGGATGCCCGCGATGTGGAGTTCGCCCGGTACCCCGAAGGGCACCTCCCGGCCGTGCCGGTCCAGGACGTGCAGATCGACGCCGTCGACCGGGTGGCCGATGGGCACGCCGTCCCCGTCTCCGGGGACACAGCGCCACCAGGTGACCTCCACCGCGGCCTCGGTGGGACCGTAGAGGTTGAACAGCGCGGTGTCCGGCAGGGCGGCCAGGAAGCGGTCCTGGAGCGGGCGCGGGAGGGCTTCCCCGGTGCACAGCACGCGGGTGAGGCTCGTGCGGACGGCCGCGTCGGGGTCGTCGAGGAACGCGTCGAGCGCGGACGGCACGAAGACCGCGGCGGAGACCCGCTCCGCGCGCACGAGCCGGGACAGGGCGCCGGGGGTGCGGGGCGCCTCCGGTCCGGCCACGACCACTGTGCCGCCCGAGGTCAGCGGCCAGAACAGCTCCATCACCGAGGCGTCGAACGTGCACGACGCCTGGTGCAACACCCGTTCCCCGGGCGTCAGCGCAAAGGTCTTCCGCAGCCAGAGCATCAGGTTGCACACGGCTCGGTGGGGCACGACGACCCCCTTCGGCTCGCCGGTCGAGCCGGAGGTGTGGATCAGGTAGGCGGGATCGTCCGGTGACACCGCCGACAGCGTCATCGGGGTACCGCCGGGCCCCGCCTCCCCGTGCACCTCGGTCTCCGCCTCCAGGGCGCGCACGTCCGCCTCCGTCAACGTCAGGTGCAGACCCGCCCGTTCGGCCAGTGCGGCCTGTCGCAGGGGCGGGTCGCGCGGATCCAGCGGGACAGGGGCGGCGCCCGCCTTCAGCACGGCGAGGAAGGCGACCGCCTGGAGCGCGGAGCGCTGGAGCACCAGCCCCACGAACCGCCCCGGACCGCAGCCCCGGCGCACCAGCGCGGCGGCCAGCCGGTCCGAGCGGGCCGCGAGCTCCCGGTAGGTCAGGACGTGTCCGTCGTGCCGCAACGCGGCCAGGTCGGGGGTGCGCCGGGCCTGGTCCGTGAAGAGCGCGTGCAGCAGGGCGGGCCCGCTCCGCCGCGTGTCCGCCTCGCCCCGGCGCCGACCGGGGGAGCGTTCCGGCTGCGACAGCAGGACGGCCTCGGCGTAGGGGGAGTCCGGCCGCTCGGTCATGGCGCGCAGGGCCGCCGTGTAGTAGCCGTGGGCGAGGGCGATCCGGTCCTCGGTGAAGCGGTCCGCGTCCCAGCGGAGCCCCAGGCGCAGCGCGTCGTCGGCGCTGTCCAGCGAGAACTCCGCGCCGAACGGTATGTCGGCGTCGGCGGACCCCTCCTCCGCCACGATCTCGGGCGCGCCGGGCGGTAGTTCACGCTCGACGTGGAAGTGGGTGAAGTTGAAGAACGTGGTGAACAGGGTCGGCCGTCCGGTCACGCGCATGATCTCCGCCATCGGGTAGTGGACGTGCCGCTGGACCCGCAGATCGGCCTCGGCGGTGGCCCGGACGAGATCCGCCCAGCTCCCGCCGGTCATGGCCAGGCGCAGCGGGAGGGTGTTGACGAACAGGCCGATGGCCCGGTCGCCGTCGGGCTCCGGAATCCGCCCCGGACAGACCGCGCCGCTGACCACGTCGTCCGTGCCCGACAGCAGGGCCATGACCCGCAGGTGGGCCGCCAGGAGCACGGTGCGCACCGGCACGCCGAGGCCGCGCGCGAGGCGGGTGACCCCCTGGGAGAGGTCCGCGGGCACGGGCCGCTCCAGGTAGCGCATCGTGGTGCCGCCGCGGGCGGAACGCCGGCCGGGCAGTTCCGTCAGCGTCATGCCCGCCAGCTCCCGGCTCCAGAAGTCCCGCGGCGCCGGGTCGTCGAGCGCGGCCCGCTCCAGGGCGACGTAGGAGCGGAAGCGGGCGGTGGGCGGCCGGCGCACGCCGGTCCGGGCGTACCGGGCGAGGAGTTCCACCAGGAGGGAGCGTTCGCTCCAGCCGTCCATGACGGCGTGGTGCTCGGTGACGAACAGCCGGGTCAGGTCGTCGGTGAGCCGCTGGAGGTGGAAGCGGATCAGGGGCGGCCTCGACGGGTCGAAGGGGGTGGTGCGTTCGGCCTCGAACCGATGCGCCGAGCGCTGCTGCCGGTCGGGCAGGCCGCGCAGGTCCTCCATGGTCAACGGCACGTCCACGCGCGTGTGGACGAGTTGGACGGGCTCGGTGAACCCGGTCGGCTCGAACGAGGTCCGCAGCAGTTCGTGGCTCTCCGCCAGGCCCGCGACGGCCTCCCGCCAGGCGTCGGCGTCGAACGCGCCGCGCAGGGTGTACGCCTTGACGTTGTGGTAGAGCCCCGAGCGCTCGCTGTGGAAGAGCATCCCGGCCTGGAGCCGGGTCATCGGGTAGGCGTCCGTGATCCCGGCGCCGATCCGGGCCCGGTCCTCGGCGGGGAGCAGGGCGAACGGCTCGTGCGGGTCCGGTCCGGGCGGTGGCGCGCAGACGGCGACGGCCGCCAGCTCGCGGACCGTCTGATGGCGCAGCAGGTCGGCCACGTCGACGTACAGCCCCGCCTCCCGGGCGCGGGAGACGATCCGGACGGTGCGCAGGGAATCCCCGCCCAGCGCGAAATAGTTGTCGTCCACGCCGACCACGGGCCGCTCCAGCACGTCGCGCCAGATCGCGGCGAGCGTCGCCTCGGCCTCGGTCGCGGGCTCCACGTGGGGGCCCACGGCCTGCTCCACGGGACTGGGCAGCGCGGACCGGTCGACCTTCCCGTTGGCGTTCAGCGGCAACCGGTCGAGCACCATCAGATGGGCCGGGACGAGATGGTCCGGGAGCCGCTCGCGCAGTCGGTGCCGCAGGACGTCGGCGCGGACCTGGGCGCGGGCGTCGGCGGAGGAGCCGGGCACGACGTACCCGACGAGCCGGCCGTCGCGATGCGCGACGTACGCCTCCCGTACGCCGTCCAGTGCCGCGAGCGCCGCCCGCACCTCGCCCGGTTCGACCCGGAACCCGCGGATCTTGACCTGGTCGTCGATCCGCCCGTGGTACTCCAGCTCCCCGTCGGGCAGCGTCCGCACCAGGTCGCCGGTCCGGTACCTGCGGCCCCCCGGCCCCGCCACGAACCGCTCCGCGGTCGGCCCCGGCAGCCCGAGGTAGCCGTCGGCCAGTCCGGCGCCCTCCAGCCACAGTTCGCCCACGACGCCGCGCGGCACCGGGCGGCCCCGGTGGTCCAGGACATGGGCGCTCAGGTCCGGCAGGGTGACCCCGATGGGGCTGCCGGGACGGGTCAGGTCCGCCGCGGTCATCCGGCGGCACGTGGCGTGCACGGTGGTCTCCGTGATGCCGTACATGTTCATCACCTGGGGGCTGTCGTCGCCGTGCCGGGCGAACCAGTCGCGCAGCACGGCCGGGTCGAGCGCCTCCCCGCCCAGAACCACACGGCGCAGCGCCAGTCCGTGCGGCGCCTCCGCGTCGTACCGGATGAACTGCGCGAACGCGGAGGGCGTCTGGCTGAACACGGTGACCCGCTCGCGGCGCAGCAGCGCGTGCAGGCGCTCGGGCGACCGGGTGGTGTCCGTGTCCACGACGACCAGCCGGCCGCCGTGCAGCAGCGCACCCCACAGCTCCCACACCGAGTAGTCGAAGGCGTGGCTGTGGAACAGCGACCACACGTCGTCCTCGCCGAAGCCGAACCACCGACGGGTCGCGGAGAACAGCCGCACGATGTTGCGGTGCGGCACCAGGGTGCCCTTGGGGGTGCCCGTCGACCCGGACGTGTGGATGACGTAGGCGAGATCGTCCGGGGTCACCCCGGTGTCCGGCGCGGTGTCCGGGTGCCGGGCGAGCGAGGGGTCGGTCACGTCGACGCTCTGTCCGGCGAATCCGGGCAGCGCGCTGTCGGAGACGAGGACGCCAAGGCCCGCGTCGGCCGCCAGGTGCCGCAGCCGGGCCGGCGGGTGGGCCGGGTCCAGCGGCAGGTAGGCACCGCCCGCCTTGAGCACCCCCAGCAGTCCCACGACCAGTTCGACGGAGCGCGACACGTGCAGACCCACCGGTGTCCCCGGACCCACCCCGTGCGCGCGCAGCCGATGGGCCAGCCGGTTCGCCCGCCTCTCCAGCTCGCCGTAGGTCAGCGCGCGGTCGCCCGCGACGACCGCGACCGCCTCCGGACGCCGGGCGGCCTGCTCGGCGAACACCTCGTGGGCGCACCGCGTCACCACGGGCTCTTCCCGGGCGGGCGCGGCGGGCGCCGGCACGACCTCCACCTGGGACAGGGGGACGTCGGGGTGCTCCGCGACCTCCCGCAGCACGTGCGCGTAGTGCTCGGCGAACTGCCGTGCCGTCGCCTCGTCCAGGGTGTCGCCCCGGTACTCCAGGGTGCAGCGCACCCCTCGTCCCTCGTCCAGGACGTCCAGGAGCAGCGGGAACTTGGCCTCCGTGACGGGTACGTCGACCTCCTCGACGCGCAGTCCGGGCCGCGGGGTCCGGGGCGGCTCGTGGTAGCGCAGGGTGAACGCGGCCCGCACCAGCGGGGAACCGTCCACGCCCCGCTCCGGGCGGACGGCCGCCACGACCTCGTCGAACGGCAGCCGCTGGTGCTCCAGCGCGGCGAACAGCTCGTCGCGCACCGCGACGCTCAAGGCGCGGAAATCGCGGTCCGTGCCGACGTCGGCCCGTAGCGCGACGGTGTTGGCCAGCAGACCCACCGTCCGGTCGAAGCGCGCGTCGGTCCGCCCGGCCACGACCGTGCCGATCACCACGTCGTCGACCCCGGTGTACCGGCCGAGCAGGATCGCGTAGGCGGTCAGCAGCACCCCGAACAGGGTGGTGTCCGACGCGGCGGCGAGCACGCGCAGCCGCTCGATCACCTCGGCGGCCGGAGCGAACACGTGACTGCCGCTCGGCGCGCCCCGCGTCAGGGGCGGCGGGAAGGCGAGCGGCGGCGGCCCGTCGCCCAGTCTCTCCCGCCAGTACGCCCGTTCCCGGTCGGCCTCCGCTCCCGTCAGGAACACGTCCTGATCGGCGGTGAACACGCGGTACGGCACCGTGGGCGGGGCCTGTGCGGCGAACAGTTCCTCCAGCAGCAGACCCACCGACCAGCCGTCGCTGATGATGTGGTGCATGCACAGCAGGAGCCGCCACCGCCGGGGGCCCGTGCGCAGCAGCCGGACCCGGAACAGCGGACCGGTGGCCAGGTCGAACGGGCGGTCGCGCTCGGTGTCCGTCCACCGGCGCACCGCGTCGTCCGGGAGGGACTCCCACGCGGTTCCCGGCGGTTCGTCGTACCGCCAGTCGACGGCCGCGCCCTCGTCCACGACCTGGGTGAGCCGACCGTCCCGGAGGGCGAACCGGGTCCGCAGCGCCTCGTGACGGTCCACCAGACGCTGTGCGGCCGCGGCCAGTTCGTCCGGCCGCAGGTCACCGCTGATCAGGCGGGCCACCGGCAGGTGGTGGACGGCCGAGGGACCGGCCGCGGCCTCCAGGTAGTACATCCGTTGCTGGGCGCTGGACGCCGGAAGTTCCATGGTGGTCTCCGCTGGGGAAGTCGGGCGGGAAGGTCGGGTGCGGTGCCTGTGCGGGCGCGGGACTACGCCGGGGCCCCCTCGTGGCCGGTGAGGGCGCCGTGCGCGGTCAGGAAGGAGACGACGGCTTCGGCCGTGCGCGGATCGCGCAGCAGGTCCGTGCGGTCGCACTTGAGCCGCAGACCGTCGCCGGGCGTGTGTGCCGACAGGATCCGCAGGGTCGGGCCCGTGGAGTCCGGCGGCGGCGCGTGGTGGGCGGCCAGCAGATGGGCGAGCCACCGCAGTGCGGAATCCGTGACGGCCGAGGTGAGGTCGTCGACCTCCCCGGTGGCGGCCCCGTCGGCGCGCAGGGCCATGCCGACGTGGTCCGACAGCCGGGCCCGCGCCGAGGTGAGGAAGGCCCCGGGATCCGGGACCCGCGCGGCCAGGTGCCGCACCTCCGGGGGGTCCGGCCGGACACCGAGCTGGGCCAGGGTGTCGCCGTAGGCGGCCAGGACGGTCGCGGCGGTCACGGGTTCGGCGTCGAAGAGCACCAACGGCGCCGCACCGCCTCCGCGCCCGGCTCCGGCGGCGAGTACGGCGGCCAGCGGGGCCGAAGCGCAGTAGGCCAGCACCGCTGCCGCCGGACCCGGTGGCCTCCCGGCGGCCAGCGCGGCGAGGTACCGGCCGGGCGGGAGGGGCGGCGGCGGTGCGGCGAGCAGGTCGCGCGCTCCGGGCAGGCCCAGCTCGGACACCCGCGCCTCCGGACGCTCCCCCGGGTAGTCGAGCACCAGCAGGGGGCCGTCCTGCTCGGAGACCGTCGGGCTCACCACGGGAACCTCCGGCGGGCGAAGGGGTGGCCGGGCAGCGGGGCCCGTGGGCCGGGGCCGTTCAGCGCGGCCCAGTCGAGCGGTGCGCCGCGCCGGTACAGCGCGGCGAGCCCGGCGGGCCCCCAGAGGTACCAGGCGCTGTCGGGCAGCACCCGGCGGCCGAAGTCCCGCAGCACGGGCTTCGGCGCGATCTCCACGAAGTCCCGGGTGCCGGCGGCGCGCAGGGTCCGCAGCGCGGGGTCGAAGAGCACCGGGTACCGGACCTGGCGCACCAGACAGTCCGCCTCGGGGACCGTCCCCGCCGGCAGGCGCTCTCCGTCGGCCGCGCAGGCCCACGGCATGCGCAACGGACGCCAGTCGAGGTCCCGGGCGTGCCCGGCCAGCCCGTCCAGGACCGGTTCCATGAGGTGGGAGTGGTACGCGGTCGTCATCGGCAGCCGCCGGTGGGGCACCCGGTGCCGGTCGAGCCAGGACTCCGCCCGGTCCATCAGGGCGTCCGGGCCTGACAGGGTGTGCGAGGTGGGCGCGTTGTGGGCAGCGAGGTCCGCCCCTGTCGCCGCCGCCGCGTCGAGCGCCACGTCCGCGGGGGCACTGATCGCCAGCATCCGCCCGGGTCCGGTGGACCGGGTCAGCTCCTCGCGCACCAGTGCGAACCGGACCGCCTCGGCGAGCGGGAGGGCACCCGCCGTGCACAGTGCCGCCAGCTCGCCGAGGCTGTGCCCGACGACGGCATGGGGCCGGACCCCGGCGGACTCCCACAACCGGGCGAGCGCCACCTGGAACACGACCTGAGCCGCCTGCGGCCGGTCCAGGACCTCGCCGAACGGTTCCACGACGGACCGGAAGACCGGCTCGTCCCGGAGGGCTTCGAAGTCCACCGCACCGGCGCCCTGGCCGCGGAACGCGAACGCCACCGGACCGAACGCGACCGGGCCTTCGCCGTCCTGCGCCTCGTCCCACCGAGGTGCGGCGAGCGTGGCGTCCAGGGCGTCGGCCAGCTCGCGGGCCGTCCGCCCCGACACCGCCAGACGCGCGGCCGAGCGGGGCGGCCCGGCGTGCAGCCGCCTGGCCACGTCGCCCGCCGGGACGTCGTCGTGCCCGCGCAGCCAGTCGCGGAGCTGCTCGGCCCGGCGCCGCAGCGACGCCTGGTCCGGTGCGGCGAGCGGCACGAGCACCTCCCGCCCCGAGGCGCCCGACACGGCGGGGGCGGGCGGTTCCTCCAGGACGACGTGCGCGTTGGTGCCGCCGAACCCCAGGGAGCTGACGCCCGCCCGGCGCGGTCCCGGCCCGGCCGGCCACGGTGCCTGTGCGGTGACGGGGAAGAACGGGCTCTCGGACCACCCGAGCCGGGGATCGGGGACGGTCGTGTTCACCGTGGGCACGAGTTCGCCGTGGCGCAGCATCAGGACGGTCTTGATCAGACCGGCCATGCCCGCGCACGTGTCGAGGTGCCCGACCGACGGCTTGACCGAGCCGAGGCCGGTACGTCCGAGGGGACCCGGCCCGGCGGTCAGCGCCTCGGTGAGGGCCCGGAACTCGATCGGGTCGCCGACGGCGGTGCCGGTGCCGTGGGCCTCCAGATAGCCGATCGTGTGCGGCTCGGCGCCGGCACGCTCCAGGGCGTGCCGGGCCGCCGCCGCGTGCCCCCGGACGGACGGGGCCGTGAAACCCGCTTTGACCCGTCCGTCGTTGGTGACCGCGGATCCCAGGATCACCGCGTGCACGGTGTCGCCGTCGGCCAGCGCCCGCTCCAGCGGCTTGAGGAGGACCGCGGCGACTCCGTCCCCGCCCACGGTGCCGTCCGCGGCGGCGTCGAAGGCGCGCACGACCCCGCTGGGGGACAGGATGTACTCCGGGTCCGGCGGCCCGTCGGGCGCGGGCGCGCGGCGGACGGCCGCGGCACCCGCGAGCGCCAGGTCCGCGTCGCCCGTCAACAGGGCCTGGACCGCCAGGTGCACCGCGACCAGCGAGGTGGAACAGGCGCTCTGCACGGTCACCGCCGGGCCGGTGAGACCGAGGTGGTAGGCGACCCGGGTGGCCAGGAAGTCCCCCTGGCCGCCGATGAGTTCCGCTACCGCGTCGAGGGGGTCGCCGGTGGCGTCGGCCCGCAGGAAGTACGGAGGCTGCGGACCGTAGAGGTTCATGCCGGACCCCGCGAAGACGCCGATCCGCGTGCGGTCGTCCGGGTCCGGGACGCCCCCGTCCTCCAACGCGTGATAGCAGGTCTCCAGGAGCAACCGGTGCGCCGGATCCGTCCGTTCCGCCTCGCGCGGACTCATCCCGAAGAACGCGGCGTCGAAGGAGTCCACGTCGGACAGCGGTTCACCGACCGAGCAGACCCCGGCCCGCAGGTTCCGCCAGAACGCGTCGATGTCCGGCGCGCCGGGGAAGCGGGCGGCCATGCCGATGACGGCCACCCGCCGATCCACGGCCGCCGGCGCGCCGGTCCGGGCCGGGGGCCGCGGTTCGGTCCGGTCGGTGCCGTCGAGATGCCGGGCCAGCGCGGTCACCGTGTAGTGCTCGGTCAGCGCGGCGGCGGACACGGGCCGGCCGAACTCCCTCTCCAGCCGGACCCGCAGCCGGGTGCCGAGGAGAGAGGTCAGGCCCAGTGCGCGGAAGGGGACGTTCCGGTCGACCGGGTCGCCGCCGAGCAGAGCGGAGAGCGCGGCGGCGACGCGCTCCTCGGTGCCGGTCATCGCACACCCTCGAAACGCCGGGCGAGGGCGCGGATCGTCGGCGCTCTCAGGAACTCGGCCATCGGCACCCGGTCGCCCGTCTCGGTGCGGATCCGCTCCAGCATCCGCACGGCGTTCAGGGAGTTGCCGCCCACCTGGAAGAAGGACACCTCCACGGGAAGGCTCTCCGCGCCCAGTTCCAGGCACCACAGCCGGTGCACCCGTTCCTCCTCGGACGTGGCGGGCGGACCGCCGGCCGGCAACGTCTCGGCGACGCCCGAACTCCGCAGCAGGTCCCGGTCCAGCTTCCCGTTGGCGCCCACCGGGAGCCGGTCCACCGCGAACCAGGCCGCCGGGACGAGATGACCCGGCAGCGATTCCGCCAGCCCCGCCTGCAGGACGGACACCCAGTCCTCCAGCGGCTCCCGCAGCACCACGTGCGCGACGAGCCGCGGTTCCGGCTCGTGCTCCGCCAGCACCGCCGCGCCGGCCACCTGGGGCAGCGCGCCCAGCGCCGCCTCCACCTCGCCCGGCTCGACCCGGAACCCGCGGATCTTGACCTGGTCGTCGGTACGGCCGAGATGTCCGAGGGTGCCGTCGCGGTTCCAGCGGACGACATCCCCGGTACGGAACCAGCGCCGGGTCCCGTCGTCCACGAAGCGGCGCGCGGTGAGGGCCTCGTCGGCCGGGTAGCCGTCGGTCACCTGTTCCCCGCCGACCAGCAGCTCTCCGGGCACCCCGGGCGGGACCGGACGGCCGGCGCGGTCCTCGACGCGCAGCAGCACGCCGGTGACGGGGCGCCCGATCGGCGGACTCGGCCCGTCGTCCGGGGTCACCGGGTGCTCGGTGACGATGATCGAGGTCTCGGTCGGACCGTACTGGTTGAACAGCCGTGTCTGCGGCTGGGCCGCCAGGAACTCGGTGAGCGGGGGCAGCATGCGCAGGGGTTCACCCGCGCAGAAGATCTCCCGCAGCGAGGGCATCGGCCCGGCGCCTCCCAGCAGCGCCGCCAGCGGTGTGCAGGGCAGGCAGAGGCGTTCCACCTCGTGACGCCGCACGATCTCGCCCACGGTCGCCGGGTCGAGGCGGTCGGCGTCGTCCAGGAGGACCAGTTCGGCCCCGACGGCGAGCGTCCCGAAGATCTCCTGCACGCTCACGTCGAAGCCGGGGGAGGTCCACTGGAGCGTGCGCAGCGCGGGGTGCGCCCGCGACTGCCAGCGCACCAGCGCGACCGGACCCCGGTGCGGCACCGCGACCGCCCGCGCACCGCCCGTGGTCCCCGAGGTGAAGATCAGGTAGGCCGTCGAGTCCGGGTCGGTGCGCACGCCCGG
Organism: Streptomyces sp. NPDC051987; assembly: GCF_040680735.1. Classification (NCBI taxonomy): domain Bacteria; kingdom Bacillati; phylum Actinomycetota; class Actinomycetes; order Kitasatosporales; family Streptomycetaceae; genus Streptomyces; species Streptomyces sp. NPDC051987. Next base: position 28,926 of record NZ_JBFAXI010000017.1, read on the forward strand.
CGGGGTCGCCGGGAGGCCGGGATCCGCCTGCGGGTCGGTCAGGACGAGCACGGCCCCGCTGTCGCGCGCCATCGCGGCGCGTCGCGCCTCGGGCAGCGCGGGATCGACGGGCACGTACGCCGCCCCGCACTTGAGAACCGCCAGGAGGGCGGTGATCAGTCCGGCTCCCCGGGGCAGGAGGACGGCCACCGTGCTGCCGGGGGTCACCCCTTCGCCGATCAGGCGGTGGGCGAGGCGGTTGGCGGCGGCGTCAAGCTCGCCGTACCGGGTCGTGCCGTGCGGGCCCGACAGCGCGATCGCGTCGGGCGTGGCGGCCGCCGCCCCCTCGAACAGTTCGTGCAGACAGGCTGGTTCGCCGGCCCCGACGGGCAGGACCGGAGGACAGCCCTCGGCCCGCTCGGGCTCCGCGTCCGCGGACCCGTCGTGGGACGCCACGAACCGGGCGTCCGCCTCGGTCAGTCCGGTCAGCGCGGACAGGGCGCCCGCCGAGTCGGCGAGTCCCCGTCCGAGCAGGTCCTCGACGTAGCGCAGCAGCTGGGTGACGGTCTCCGCGTCGAAGAGGCGCTCGTCGTACTCCACCGTGCACCCCAGGCCGTCCGGGCGCGCCGTGAAGTAGAAGGTCAGGGCGAACGGCGCCTGCGCGCGCGGCACGTGCAGAAGCCGGGCGGACAGACCCCCGCCGCCCAGATCCGCGTCGGCGGCCTCCTCGTACTCCACCAGTACGTCGAACAGCGGGTTGGCACCCGGGACCCGCTCCGGGTTGACCGCCTCCACCACGGCGTCGAGGGGCACGTCCCGGTGCTCCAGCGCGTCCATGACCGCGCCGCGCACCCGCCGTACGAGACCGGAGAAGGACGGGTCGCCCGACAGGTCCAGCCGCAGGGCCAGGGTCTCCACGTACATCCCGATGCGGTCCTCGTGGCCCGCCGGGCGGTGGGAGACCGCGGTGCCCAGCACGACGTCGTCGGTGTCGCCGAACCGGCCGAGCACCGAGGCGACCGCGCTCAGCAGCGTGGTGAACGTCGTGGCGCCGACCGAGCGGCCGAAGGCGCGCACCCGCCGGGCGAGCGCGCCGTCGAACTCGTGCGTGAGGGTCGCGCCGAGCGCGGGGCGCGAGACGTCGCGCGGCCGGTCGAGGGGCAGCCGCAGCACCGGGGCACCGTCCAGCAGCCTCTTCCAGAACTCCAGACCGTCGCCGGCCGGGGGCGTCTTAGGGACCGGTGCCGGGGAGAGCGGGGGCAGCAGAGCGGCCTCGCCCCGGTGGCACGCCGCGAGATCGCGCAGGAAGACCATGGTCGACTGCGCGTCGAAGACGCTGTGGTGCGCCACCAGATACAGCAGATGGCGGTCGGGACCGAGCACGCCCAGCGCCACCCGCCACAGCGGACCGGTCGTCAGATCGAAGGGTGCCGAACCGTGCGCCGCGTGCAGCGCGGCCACCGCCTCCTCGCGGGTGCGCCCGGTGAGATCGGTGACGGGACACTCCGGGGTGAACGACGGCCCGACGATCTGCTGCAGGACACCGTCCTCCTCCCGGAAGGCGGTGCGCAGCGCCTCCTGGCGGTCCACCACCGCCCGGAGCGCGTCGAGCAGCGCGTCCCGGTCCAGCGGACCCTCCAGCTCCACGGCCTTGGGCTCGTTGTGGACGGCGCGTCCCGGGTCCATCCGGTCCATCAGCCACATCCGCCGCTGCTGCGGAGAGGCGGGCGCGGCCACGGCCGGGGACGGTTCGTCCGCGGCGACGGCCGGGGACGCCTCGTCAGGTGCCACGGCCGGGGACGGTGCGTCCTTGAGCGCGGCCAGGTGGGGGAGACCCGCCAGCATGTCCGCGGCCGGCAGGCCGAAGTCGACGAACGCGCCCACCTCGTCCACGCCCGCCCGCACCAGCGCGTCCAGCACCGGCCGCACACCGTCCGGGGAGCCGATGAGGGCGCGGGTCGCGCAGTAGCGGTCGTAGGCGCGTTCCAGCAGGAACTCGACGTCGTCGGCCGGGGTCCGGGCGAGGTCCACCTCGACACCGAGGCTGCGCACCGCGTTGTCGAACAGGGAGAGCGAGGACATCAGATAGGCGCGGAACGGCCCGTACGCCTCCTGCCGTGCCCGCTCGGCGTCACCGCGCAGATAGGTGTGGACGAGGACGGTGACCCGGCCTTCCCGCGGGTCCAGTCCGCACCGGGCACGCGTGCTCCGGTACAGCGCGATGTTGCGCGCCAGGTCGTCGACGTCCTGCTGCATCAGGTTGGTCACCACGCCCACGTCCTCGCGCGCCGCCCGTTCCCAGCTCGCGGGGCTGGACAGGACGGCCACGGACAGCGGCGGCCGTGACTGCACGGGCGCCGGGAAGAGGGTCACCTCCACGGTGTCGCCGTCGCCTGAGACACCGGTGTGCGGCGTGCCCGACCACAGCCGGCGCACGGTGTCCAGGCGCTCGTACATCAGCTCGCGCCGGTCCTCGAAGTGCTCGGGCGCCAGGACGAAGTCGCCGGAGTGCCAGCCGGACGCCACGCACAGCCCGGCCCGGCCGCCGGAGAGGTTGTCGACCATCGCCCACTCCTCGGCCACCCGGACGGGATGGTGCAGGGGCAGCACCACCGAGCCCGCGTGCAGCCGGATGGAGCGGGTGCGCACCGCGAGCGCGGCGGCCAGCACCGCCGGGTTGGGGAACAACCCGCCGAAGGAGTGGAAGTGACGCTCGGGCACCCACAGGGAGTGGAAGCCGTTGCGGTCGCCGAACTCGGCGGCGGCCAGCAGCGCCTCGTACCGCGCGGGTCCGTCCCCGTGCGGGTAGTCGCCGAAGAAGTACAGGCTGAAGTCGACGGACCCGGCCGCCGGCGAGCCGCCGGAGACGTCCGTGTCCGGTGCGAGCCGGGCGGTCACCGAGCGAACGGACAGCTCGTCCTCGAAGAGCGCGCGCACCGGCAGCCGCACCCCGAACCGGTCGTGCACCTTCCGGGTCAGGGCGAGCAGCACCAGCGAGTCCGCTCCCAGGGCGATCAGCGGCCGGTCCGGGTCGACGGAGTCCGCCGGCACCCCGAACACCTCGGCGACGAGGGCGCGCACGGCGGGGAGCGTTGCGTTCACGGGGTGGTTCCTTCCGGGGGCGTCAGGCGCCAGAAGGCACCCAGTCCGTCGATGTCCTCGATCTCCTCGGTCACCCCGTGACGCTCGCGCCAGTCGTGCACGGCGTCACGGCAGGCCGGGATGTGGTAGTCGTCGACGATCACGAATCCCCCCGGGGACACCTTCGGGTGGAGGAGGTCGAGGGTCTCGATCGTGGAGGTGTACAGGTCGCTGTCGAGCCGGAGCACCGCCAGCTGCCCGATCGGCGCGGCGGGGAGCGTCTCGTGGAACCAGCCCGGCAGGAAGACGACCTGGTCGTCGAGCAGGCCGTACCGTTCGAAGTTCCCCCGCACGGTGTCCAGGTCCACGGCGATGACGTCGTTGTGGGTGTGCGCGGCCAGCGCGCGGTCGGCCGGGTGGGTGTCCGCGTCGGGCAGCGGCATGCCCTGGAAGGAGTCGGCGACCCACACCCGGCGGTCCGTCACGCCGTGGGCGCGCAGCACGGCCCGCATGAGGATGCACGCGCCGCCTCGCCAGACGCCCGTCTCGATCAGGTCGCCCGGCACGCCGTCCGCCAGCACCCGCTCCACGCAGAACTGGAGGTTGTCCAGCCGCCGTCGGCCGATCATCGTGTGGGCCTGGCTGGGCCAGTCGACGCCCAGTCTGCGGTTGAGCGGGTCGTAGACGGCGGAGGGCGCCCAGTCCGCGGGGATCGGCGGATCCTCGTAGATGGTGTTGGACAGCACCTCCTTCATGAGGTCCAGATACAGGTCCAGCGTCCTCGCGCTCATGCGTCCCCCACCGGGTCGTCCGTCTCGGTCAGTCGTCGGGCCAGCTCGCGCACGGTGGGCGCGGCCAGGAAGCTGTGCAGGTCGACCCGGGCCGGGTAGCGGGTGCGCAGCCTGGCCAGGACCAGCGCGGCCGACAGGGAGGTGCCGCCCAGCGACGGGAACGGCTGGTCCCGTCCGATGTCGGTGTGGCCCAGGACCGCCGACCACACCGACGCGACGTCCCGCTCCACGGGGCCGGCCGGCGGCTCGCCCGCCGCGCCGGGGCCGGCCGGGGCGGGCAGCCGGGCGCGGTCGACCTTGCCGTGCGCGGTGAGCGGGAGCCGGTCCACGGCCTGGATCCGCGCGGGCACCAGATGGGCGGGAAGCCTCGCGGCGAGCCGGGCCCGCAGTCCCGTGACGTCCCCGGCGACATGAGCCGCCAACTGCGTCTCCCCGGCGACCTGTTCGGCCGTCACCGCGCACTCGCGCACTCCGGGCAGGCCGCCGAGGACCGCCTCCACCTCCGCCGGGTCGACCAGATGGCCGCGGATCTTGACCTGGTGGTCGACCCGCCCGAGGAACCGCAGCAGTCCGTCCGGATCCCGTGCGACGAGGTCGCCGGTGCGGTAGGCGGTGGCGGGTCCGCCACCGTCGGCGGCCCGCGCGGAGTCGTCGGCGGGGACGAAGCGGCGTGCCGTCTCCGCGGGGTCGTTGAGGTAGCCGTAGCCCACACCCGGCCCCGTCAGCCACAGCTCCCCGTCGACGATCCGCGCCCCGAAGCCCGGCAGCGGGGTGCCGATCGGCGGCAGGTCCGGCCAGGACGCGGGCGGGCCCGTCAAGGTGTGCGCGACGGCCACATGGGTCTCCGACGGACCGTAGTGGTGGTGCAGCCGGCATCCGGGCAGCTCCTCGAAGAAGCGCCTGAGCCCCGGCGTGATCCGCAGTGCCTCGCCCGCCACCGCCACCTGCCGCAGCGAACTTGGGACCGTACCGGTGTACTGCACGAGCGCGGCGAGCCGGTCCAGCACGACCGGCGGCACGAACAGCCGCTCGATCCGCCACGCCTCCAGCAGTTCCGCCAGCCGCACCAGGTCCCGGCGTTCCTCCTCGGTGGGCAGCCGCAGCACCCCGCCGCTGCACAGCGCCGTGAACACCTCCTGCACGAACACGTCGAAGCCCAGCGGGGCGAACTGAAGGGTGCGCAGCGGCCTGCGCGAGGTGCTCGCCAGGGTCCAGTCGATCAACGCGTCGACGGCCCGGTGGGGCATCCCCACCGCCTTCGGCCGTCCCGTGGAGCCGGAGGTGAACACCACGTACGCCAGCCCCTCCAGGGGCGGGCCGGGGCGTCCGGGACGCAGTTCGAGACCCGGGGCCACCACGAACCGGGCCCCGCTGTCGCGGTGGATCTGCCGGATCCGGGACGGGGGGTAGCCGGGGTCCACGACACAGAACGCGCCGCCCGCCCGCAGCGTCGCCAGGACGGCGACGAGCAGCTCCGCGGTGCGGCCCGTGCCGACGACCACGACCTCGCCGGGCCGCAGCCCCTGCGACGTCATGCGGGCGGCCAACCGTCCCGCCCGCTCCCACAGCGCACCGCGGGTCAGGACGCCGTCCGCCGACTCCACCGCGGGGGCCTCGGGACGGGACCGGGCCCGCTCCTCCACCAGCTCAAGAACGCGTGATCTCACCTGCGTCTCCTCCAGGACAGGACACCTCGGGCCGCTGCCGGAGCCCGGCGGGGCCAGGACCCCCGCTGCGCCAGCAGTGCACCAGAGCGCTGTTCCGGGTTCCGGGCCGAGCGGGTTCCGGCCCGGTGTCCGGCCGTTCCCGGCCATGCCCGCCTGCGCGGGGCGGCGACGCCGCCAGGTGACCGGTGCCGTGGCGACCGCCGAGCGTGGGGACGGGGGACCGGGGCCGGTGTCGAGCGGCAGCGTTCCCGTACCGTGCCCGCCGCGTTCCGGAGCCGGCTCGGCGGAGCCCTCCGGTGGAATCCCGACGGAGGGTCGCCCGGTACCGCCCCCACCTAGCGTGACGGCGTCAAGGCGACGCGGACCAGCCGGTCCGGGCCAGCGGGTCCGGAGGCATCGCGTGGCACGCAGCAGACGGCCGTGGGCGAGGTGGGACCGGGTGGCGGGCATCGCGGGATGGACCGACGGACAGCGTGATCTGACACGCGCGGACGCTGAGGTGCGCGGGATGCTCACCGGCCTGCGGGTCCGGGCCCCGCACGACGGCGGCAGCTGGAGCGAGCCGCGTGCCGCGCTCGTCCAGCGCGGCGACCCCGTCCGGCGCGGACCCGCCGCCCCGGCCACCGTCAGCGAGGACGGCCGGACCGTCGTCGTCGCCGTGTGCGACGGCCATCTGCGCAACGCCGCGGCCCTGTGGAACGCGCTCGGTGCCGGCCGCCGCCCCGGTCCGCACCCGCCCTCCGCCGCGGAGGTGATCGCGTGGGCCTACCTGCGCTGGGGCACGGGGCTGGCCGAACGGCTCGAAGGACTCTGCTCGTTCGCCGTCTGGGACGCCCGGTCCGGTGACCTCGTGCTGGGCCGGGACCGGTTCGGCGTCCGTCCCCTGAGCTGGACCCGCACGCCCGGCGGCGTGGTCTTCGCCTCCGACGTCGCCGTCGTGGCCGCGCACCCCCTGGTCACCCCCGAGGCCGACGCCGACGCCCTGTGCGCCCTGCTCACCCTGATGCGGGAGGACGGCCGCGGCGCCCTCAGCGGCGTCCACGAGGTCCCGCCCGCCACCGTGCTCCGCTTCACCCCGGACGGCGTGGTCCGCGCCCGCGCCTACTGGGCCCTGGAGGCCCACGAACACGTCCTCGACGCGGACGCCACCGCCAAGGAGGCCGACCGGCTGCTACGGGCCTCGGTCGCCGCGGACATCGAGGACGACGACACGGCCGTGCTCCTCTCCGGCGGGCTGGACTCCAGCGTCCTCGCCGGCCTGGTCGCCACCGGGACCGGGCGCCGGCCGGTCACGGGCACCGTGTCCTTCGCCCGCACCACCTCCCGCATCCCCGACCGCCCCTTCATCGAGGACGTCGTCCGCTTCTGGGACTGCGACCACGAGGACGTCGTCGTCGACGTCGACCAGGTCCTCGACCCCGCGACCCGCGCAGAGGTGCTCGCCGCGAAGGACTACCCCACCCCCTGGGGCGACAAGAACGTCACCCCGTACCTGCTCAGCCGGTCCCTCGCCGCGCACTGCGCCGTCGGGCTCTCCGGCGAGGCCGCCGACACCATGTTCGGCGGTCTCTACGGCGACCTCGACGGCGTGCCCGAACTGACCACCTTCCCCTGGCTGGAACAGGCCCGTCGGTTCGGCGTCACCCACGGCATCGGCACCGGCCTGTTCCACCCCGAGCTGCTGCGCGTCCTCGACGTGGACGGATACCTGGACCGTGTGTTCCGCACCGCGCTCGACCGCGTCCCCGTCCTCCCCGGCGACTCACCGGGCCGCCGCACCGTGCGGCAGATCGACCATCTGACCGTCACCCGGCTGCTGGAACAGACGATGCTGCACACCGAACGCCTCGGCGCCGCCGCCGGGGTCCAGATGCGGTTCCCGTTCGCCGACCACGCGCTCTACACGTTCATGTACAACGTCCCGGTCGCGATGAAGTTCACCGGCGGACGCACCAAGAGCATTCTGCGCGACCTGGCCCGCGACCTCGTGCCGCCCTCCGTCCTGGAACGCCGGAAGTCCACCTTCCCGGCCCTCTACGACGACCGGTACAAGGCCTTCGTCACCCGCCGCCTGCGCGACCTGCTCGACGACCCGTCGGCACCCGTGCACGCCGTCACGGACCTCGACGCCGCCGCCCGGGTGGCCGACGACCCCCGGCTCCTGGACCGGGGCGGGTGGTTCGGGCGCGCGGACGTGGAGATGCTCCTCCAACTCGACGCCTGGCTGCGCCGCCACCAGGTACGGCTGCGGATCTGACCCGGCCGCCCCCACCGCGGGCGAGGACGCCCCACGCGTCCGGCGCCCCTCGTCACGACACCACCACGCGTGGAACCCGGGAGACGACTTTCGATGAACACCACCCCGCACACCACCCCCCTCACGCCCCCGTCCGACACCCCGCACAGCGTGCCCCTTTCCGTGGGGCAGGAGGCCATGAAGGTGGCCTGGCAGATCGATCCGCGGCAGTGGACCAACATCATCCCCGTCCCGCTCGCCGTCGACGGCGACCTCGATCCCGGCCGACTGCGCCACGCGGTCGACCGTCTGGGCACGGCGTTCCCGCACCTCAGGGGCCATGTGACGGGCGGCCCCGGCAGTCACCGGCTGGACTGGGGCGACGCCCCGCCGATCCCCGTCACCGAGATCACCTCGGACCTCGCCCGCGACGAGGCCGTACGCCTGGCCTGGCGGGCCCCGTTCGACCTGCACACCGGCCCGCTGGCCCGGGTCCAGCTCCTCACCGGCCCCGACTGGCAGGTCCTGCTGCTGACGCTCCACCACATCGTGGCCGACGGCGCGTCCGTGCTGCTCCTGCTGGAGGCCCTGCGCCAGGCGTACGCGGGGAAGCCGATCGACGTGCCCGACGACCCCCGCGCCCTGCAGGCGCACGCCCTGCGCTCGGTCCGGCTCGCCGAGCACACCGACGGCGAACGCCACCGGGCCTACTGGGCCGCCGAGCTGGGCACCGGGATCACCCCCCTCACCCTTCCGGCCACCCCCGCCGACCCGCCCCGCCCCACCATGCTCAGCGACGTCCTGCCCGACGACCTGGTCTCCGGACTGCGCCACCGCGCCAAGACCTCCGGCGTCTCCTACGTCACCACCCTGATGGCGGGCTACTACGCCCTGCTGCGCCGCCACACCGGTGCCTCGGACGTCCTGTCCTTCCTGCCCTTCCACGGCCGTACTCTGGAGGAGACCCGGCAGCAGGTCGGCTATTTCGTCAACCTGCTTCCGGTACGCGCCCGCGTGAGCGCGGCCGACACCTACACCGACGTGATGCGCCGGCTCCGCGAACGGGTCAAGAGCGCCCTCGCCCACGGCGACCTGCCGCTGCCGACGATCATGCGCAGCGCCGGACTGGTGGGCCCGCAGGCCCGCGAACTGACCCACCGCAGCATCTTCCAGTACTGGCACGCGGGCCTGCGCGACGGCCTGGACGTCATGGACCTGAGGCTGGACGCTCCCGGCAGCCACGCGGTGCTCAGCCTTCAGGACATCGAGAGCACCGCCGGTTTCACCCTGGCCGTCATGGTCCGCGAGGACAGCGCCGGCACCCATGTGCTGTGGAAGGACCCCTTCGGAGCCCTGGGAGAGCCCCTGCTCAAGGCACTGGCCACCGACTACCAGGACATCCTCTGGACCGTCGCCGACGACCCCGACACCCCGGTGGCCGAGATCCTTGCGAACCCGGCCTCCGGTGCCGGGTCCGGCAGCGGCCCGGCGGACCACGCACACACCGACGACGACGCCCTCGCCACCATGATCGGACTGTGGCAGGACGTCCTCGGCATCGACGACGTCCGGCCCCAGGACAGCTTCTTCGAACTGGGGGGCCACTCGCTCCTCGCCGAGAGCCTGATCATCGAGGTCTCCCGCCGGTTCGGCCGCGAGGTGGACCTGAGCGTCCTGTTCAGCCTGCCGCGCCTGGCGGAGTTCACCGCACACGTCGTCGGACCGCGCCCGTGAGCCACACCGGCACCGCCCCCGGCACCAGCGCCGCCCGTGGCACCGGCCTGTGGCGCCACCCGGCGCTGCGGGCCGTGCTCGCCGCGGAGTGCGTGTCGATGCTGGGCAGCTCGCTGACCGTCGTCGCCGTGCCGTGGCTGATGCTCACCCGGACCGGATCGGCCGGTGCCATGGGCGTGGTGATGGCCGCTCAGATGGCCGGGACCACCCTGGTCGGCACCCTGGGTGCCTCCTGGACCGGTCGCGCGGGCCCCCGCCGCGTGATGCTCCTGGGCGATGCCTGCCGCGGGGTGCTGATCGCGCTCGTCCCGCTCCTGGCCTCGGCGGGAACCCTCGCGGTGCCGCTGACCGCCGCGGCGATGTTCGTCTTCGGCGCCGTGATGGCGCCCTACTCCGCAGCTCAGCAGGCCACGCTCGCCGACGTCGCCGGCGAGGACGGGGCACTGCTGAGCCGGGCCACCGCCGCCCTCCAGGGCGCCATGCGGCTCAGCATGACGCTCGGACCGCCCCTCGCCGGCGTCCTCGTCGCCCTGTTCGGCTCGGCCCCCGTGATCCTCGCCGACGCCGCCAGCTTCGCCCTGTCGCTGCTGGTGCTCCGCCGCTTCCTCCCTCCGGTCGTCCCGTCGCCGCCCCCTCCCTCACGACTGGGCACGGCGGGCTTACGCGCGCTGCTCGCCGATCCCCTCACCGCCACCTGGTCGCTCGCCCTCGTCTGTTCCGAGTTCGCCTGGCAGGGTCTGTTCGCGGCCCTGCCGGTGGTCGCCCTGGAGTCCGGCGGACACGGGTCCACGGTCGCCGGAACGCTGTCCGGTGCCTTCGGCGCCGCCGCCCTCACCGGAACCCTGCTCGTCGGCCCCCTGCTGCGGCGCCTGTCCGCACCGGTGCTCGCGGTCGGCGGCCGGGTGCTCCTGGCTCTCTGCTTCCTGGTCCTGCCGCTGCCGCTCGGGATCACCGCGGTGTTCGGCTGCCTGGTCCTCGCCGGACTCTTCAACGGCGTCTCCAGCGCGCCGGTCGCCGCGGTGCGCGCGCTGCGCCTGCCGGGCGCGGTGCGGCCGGAGGCGCTCACCGTGGCCACCGCCGTCGCCCTGGCCGGGGGCACCTGCGGACTGCTCGTCAGCGGCACGACGATCCGGGCGGAGGGAACCCGAACGCTCTTCGTCGTGCTGGCCCTGGCCCAGGTGACGGCGGCGCTCCTGCACCTCGCGGGCTTCGCCGCGGACCGCCGGTCCACCGGTGCGGGACCGCGGACGCCCGCTCCCGGCCCGGTGCGCGACGACGACGGCGCCGACCCGACCGCGAATCCCGGGCCGTCGCTTCCCGGACAGGCGCCGGGCCGGACGGCGCTCGCGGCCCGTGACGGCGTACCGCCCGCGCAGCCCCGCGATTCCTGAGGAGTCCCGTTGACCGCCCGCCCCACCGAATTCCCGCCCGGAGCCTCGGCCGACGTCCCGGCCGAACCGCTTGCCGACGTCTCGCCCGGAGCCTCGGCCGACGTCCCGGCCGAACCGCTTGCCGACGTCTCGCCCGGAGCCTCGGCCGACGTCCCGGCCGAACTGCTTGCCGACGTCTCGCCCGGAGCCTCGGCCGACGTCCCGGCCGATGTCCTCACCGAGGGCTCCGCCGACGCCTCCGCCGACGCCTCGGCCGATCTCTGGCGCGGCGTCCCGCACCGGATGAGCATCGGCCTGCGCCACCAGCTCCGTGACGACGGTTCGCTGCCGTCGGAGAACCTGACCTGCTTCCTCTTCGCCTTCCCCGGCGCGGAGATCGACGTGCCCCGGCTCGAAGGGGCGCTGGCGCGTGCCGTGGCCCTCAATCCCGCGCTCGCACACCGCTACCGGGTCGACCCCGACCACGGACCCCAGTACCGCGAGACGGCCTGGCGTCCGCGGGTGGACGTGGTCGAGCCGGTCACCGCCGACTGGGAGTCCACCCGGGCGACCGCCCGCCGTCTCGCGGACGCCGAGATGACCAGACCCTTCGACCTGCGTGACGGGCGCCTGCTGCGGGTCACCCTGGTGCGGGACCCGGGCGGGGAGGGCTGCGTCCTGGTCGTCACCGCCGATCACACGGTCTGCGACGGCATCTCCTACGCCCGCTTCCTCGACGACCTGTCCGCCGCGTACCGCGACGGTGACTCGGTCGGCACCGACCGCGCCCGGCCCCGTGCCTCCCTGGCCCGGGTCGCCGCCGCCGAACGCCGTGCCCTGGCCGGCGCCGCCCGTGGCGAACTCTGCGACGCGTGGCGCCGACGACTGCCCGACGGCATCCCCGACATGGTGCTGGGCCGGCCCCTGCCCTGGACGGAGTGCACCCGGGAGGGCGAGCAGGCCGCCACCGTCCTCACCGGCGCCGCCTACGAACGACACGTCCGGCAGGCCGCCGAACTGTCGGTGTCCAGCTTCATGCTGGCCACCGCCAAACTGCTGCACGCGATGCGCCCCAGCGTGCTGGGTCCCGGCCTCTCCTTCTTCTCCCCGCTGCCCGGACGCTTCGTGCCCGCCGCCCGGGACGTGCTCGGCAACTTCGTCAGCGTCCTGCCTGTCACGGTGCCGGAACCGCGGTCCGCCGACCTGACCGCCATGGCCGAGGCGGTCCGCGAGAGTGTGCTGTGGACCCTGCGCCACCAGGGCGTCCCCTTCGACGTGATCCGGGACGCGGTGGGCAACGGCGGCGCCGGCAACGGGCAGTTCGCCTACCAACGCCGGTCGGTCTTCATCTCGGGGAACCCCGTCATGCGCCTGGAACTGGACGGCGTGCGCGGGCAGTTGAGCGTACCGACGCTGTCCGACGCCATGTTCGACCTCAGCCTGTGGATCTCGGACACCGGCGACGAACTCCGGTGCAGCGGCGTCTTCCGCACCTGCCTCCTGGACCGTTCCCTCGTGGAGACCTGGCTCGCCGCCCTGGGCTGAGCCGGGATCAGGAGCGCTCGTGGGGCGCTCCCGGTGGCCTGGTGCAAAAGCGCCGCGCCCCACGCCGTACCCATCGCTTTCCCTGCGTCCCGCACACCCGGCGGTGGCCGCGGAACGAACGGCAACGGAACGGGAATCGCCAGGTGCCAGGCTGCGATCAGTCGAACGGCCGCCGGAGCGAGGACCAACCGCCGGGTGGCCGGCCGTCCCCATCCCCGATCCCGTCCCTGACGGGCGTGCGCGAAAAACTGGAGGTCCACGGTATGTCGAAAGTCGAATCACGCCCGGCGCAGGGGTCGCTCACCGAGGCCCTGCCGCGCTTCCTGCGGATCCTGGACGACCCGCTGTACACCTCACTGGTCGACCTCCAGGACCTGGTGAACTACGAGACCGCCGCGTTCTGGCGGGCCCGGCAGGTCAAGGCGCTCCACCTCCCCGTCACCACCTCCTCCATCTCCTCGCCGATGGGACTGGGCAGCGACTCGCTGCCGGTCCAGGTGGACCTCTTCGGCGTCCCCACCTACCTCGCCGACTCCATGCAGTTCCTCCTGGAGTACGGCTGCCGCCTGGCCGACCAGGGCTGCTACTACCTCATGCCGAGCTTCCGGGGCGAGGAGACCGACGCCACCCACCTCAGCCAGTTCTTCCACAGCGAGGCCGAGATCCCCGGCGGCCTCGACGACGTGATCGCGGTGGCCGACGCCTACCTGCGCCACCTCACGGAGGCGGTCCTGCGAGAGCTGGAGGGCCCCGTCGCCCGGATCGCCGGCGGCGTCGAGCACCTCACCGACTTCCTCGCCAAGCCGACCGCCCGGATCACCTTCGACGAGGCCGTGACCGCCCTCGACGGCGACCCGGAGTACTTCGAGTTCCACGACCAGTGGCGCACCATCACCAGGGCGGGGGAGCGCCGCCTCATGGAACTGCACGGTCCCGCGGTGTGGCTCACCCACTTCGACCACCTCTCCGTCCCCTTCTACCAGGCCACCGACGCCACCGGCGCCAAGGCCCTCAACGCCGACCTGCTCATCGGCCCCGGCGAGGTCATCGGCTGCGGCGAACGGCACACCGACGCCGCCCACGCCCTCGCCGCGCTCGACGCACACGGCGTCTCGCCCGACGACTACGACTGGTACCTGCGGATGAAGCAGGAGAAGCCCCTGCACACCAGCGGCTTCGGCATGGGCGTGGAGCGCTTCTTCATGTGGGTCCTGCGCCATTCCGACGTACGCGACCTGCAGCTCCTGGAGCGCGCCAACGGCCTGCCCGCCACCCCCTGACCCCTCCGGCACCGCCTCTCGGCCCGGACATCTCCCACCTCTCTCACAAGGAGCACCTCATGAACCTCGGCGACCTGACCGCCCAGCAGATCCGCGCGATGAACTACAACGAGCTGATCTCCGTCGTGCGCGAGACCAACCGCCCGCCCGGCGGCGTGAAGACCATCTCCCACCTGGCCGTCGGAGCCCACCTCGACAAGGACAGCCACGTCCTGGAGATCGGCACCAGCACCGGCATCACGGCCATCGAGCTGGCCCGTCTGGTGGGCTGCCGGGTCACCGCCATCGACATCAACGAGCGCAGCATCGCCGAGGCCAGGCGCCGCGCCGAGAGCCTCGGCGTGGACCACCTGATCACCTTCGAGGTCAACGACGCCACCGCGACCGGCTACCCCGACGACACCTTCGACCTGGTCTTCTGCGGCAACGTCACCTCCCTCATCCCGGACCGCGCCAAGGCGCTCGCCGAGTACTCCCGGGTGGTCAAGCCGGGCGGGTTCATCGCCGCCATCCCGATGTACTACGTCAAGCAGCCCTCCGAGCAGCTGCTCGCCGACGTCACCGCCGCCATCCAGGTCACGGTGGAGCCCCTGGACGAGTCCTACTGGCTGGACTTCTTCCTCGGTGACGGCCGCATCCCGTTCTCCCGCGCGCAGTACACCTTCGACTGGATCTCCGACGAGGTCGTCGACTCCTTCGTCCGGGACATCCTCGCCCGGCCGCATCTCGACGAGCTGAGCGCCGAGGCCCGGGAGGTCCTGGCCGAGCAGTACGCCGTCTACATGCGGCTCTTCCGCGACAACCTCGCGCAGATGGGCTACACGGAGCTCCTGGTGCGCTGCGAGGCGGACGAGCTCGGCGAGCCGGAGCTGTTCGACTCCAGCCCGGTCCTCCCGCGGCCCTGACCCCTCGGCCCGCACCGGATCCCCCGGGTTCCGGTGCGGGCCCCGTCCCGAGAGAAGGCGTCGTCGTCCGTGAAGCTCCCCCCGATCGCCCACGTGGCGCCCCGGCGCCTCGGCGAGGCGGTGTCCCGCCTGGCCGACGCCCCGCCGGGCCAAGCCCTGCCGCTGGCCGGCGGCCAGAGCCTCGTCCCGCTGCTGGCGTCCAGGGACCGCACGCCCCGCCTGCTGGTGGACCTCCGCGACCTGGGGGAGCTGACCGGGGTCGGCGAGCACGACGGCTTCCTGCGGATCGGCGCCATGACCCGCCAGCACACCCTCGCCACCCACGCCCGCATCGGTGCCGCCGCCCCCCTGGTCGCCGAGGCGGCGGCCCGCACGGGCCACGCGTCCGTCCGGCACCGCGGCACCTTCGGGGGCACCCTCGCCCACGCGGCCCACCCCGCCCAGCTCGTCGTCGCCGCGTACGCCCTTGACGCGCGCCTCCTCGTCAGCGGTCCCGGCGGCGCGCGCACGGCCGGTCTGCGGTCCCTCCTCGCCGGCCCGGGGCTGCGGCACGGCGAGATCCTCACCGCCGTCGAGCTGCCCCTGCGCGGGCCGGGCAGCGGCCACGCGTTCGGCCAGGTCGCCCATCCGGTCGGCGGCCGGCCGGTCGCCTCGGTCGCCGCGGTCGTCGACACCGCACCGGACGGCACCGTGCTGCGGGCCGAAGTCACCGTCGGCACCCGGGTCTCCCCGCCCACCGCGGTGGACGTCACCCACCGGCTCCGGGACGCCGGTGCCGCCGCCGGCGAGACCGTGCCCACCGGTCCGGGACAGCCGCAGCGGCAGGGGCCACCCGCCGCGTACTGCCGGCACGCCGCAAGCGTTCTCGCGGACCGCGTGCTGACCGAGGCGATCACCCGGGCGCGCCGCCCCGGCGCGGGCGCGCCGCCCGCACCGAGCGGCTCCGGCCCCGACGCACCACCCGTACCGACGCGGGAGACACCATGACCTGCACACCCGGCACCGCCCCCGAACCACCCGCGGGCGAGCCGCACCGGTGCGGGACCCTCGCCGACCACCTGCGCGACTGCCTCGGACGCACGTCCGTCCGGCTCGGCTGCGAGGACGGCGTCTGCGGCTCCTGCACGGTGCTCCTCGACGGCCGTACGGCCCGCGCCTGCACGGTCCTCGCCGCGCAGGCAGAGGGGCTGCCCGTCCGCACCGCCGAGGACCCCGGTGACCCGCTGATGCGGCACCTGCGCGAGGTGCTCTGGGCCGAACACGCCTTCCAGTGCGGATTCTGCGCCGCCGGCTTCCTCATGGAGATCCACGCCCTGCTCACCGAGGAGCCCGACCCCTCCGAGGAACAGGTCCGGCACCGGCTCGCGGGCAACCTGTGCCGGTGCACCGGCTACGAGAGCATCGTCCGCGCCACTTTGACCGCGGCCCGCACCTGGACACCCGCTGAGGCGGGCGGCGCGCCCACGCCGTCCGTTGCGGCCGCGACCACCGACCCCGCCATCGGCACCAGCGCCCTGCGCGCCGAGGACCGCGCCGTCCTCGACGGCCGCGCCCGCTTCATCGCCGACCTCGACCGTCTGGGCACCCTGCACGCGCGCTTCGTCCGCAGCACCCGCCCGCACGCCCGCATCACCGGCATCGACACCGAGGCGGCCCGCACCGCGCCCGGTACGGTCGCCGTCCTCACCGCCGCCGACCTGCGCGGCAGCCTCAACCCGATCACCATCGCCTGCCCCCTGGAGGGCTACACCGCCCCCGGCTTCACTCCGCTCGCCGAGGACCGCGTCCGCTTCGAGGGCGACCCCGTCGCCCTGGTCGTCGCCACCGGCCAGGCGGAGGCGGAGCACGCCGCCTCGCTCGTGGTCGTCGGCTACGACGACCTGCCGCCCGTCCTGGACGCGCGAGCCGGCGCCGACGGCGCGCACCCGCCCCTCTTCCCCGACCTGGACGGCAACGTCCTCTACACCGAGCACCGCGTCCACGGCGACGTGACCGGTGCCTTCGCGCGGGCCGCCCGCGTGGTGCGCCACCGGCTGCGCCAGGAGCGGGTGCAGAACTCGCCCCTCGAACCCCGCGGCGGCCTCGCCTCCTACGATCCCGGCAGCGGCCGGCTCACCTACGACGTGGCGTCCCAGTCGCCGACCTCCCACCGGCAGTACCTGTCCGACGTCCTCGGCCTGGACCTCGACCTGGTCAGGGTCCGCGTCCCCGCGAACATGGGGGGTTCCTTCGGCATCAAGGGCGGGGTGTTCCGCGAGGACATCGCCGTGTGCTGGGCGAGCCGCCACCTGGGCCGCCCGGTCCGCTGGATCGAGGACCGCCGCGAACACCTGATCGCCGCCGGACAGGCCCGGGGCGAGGAGATCGACGTCGAGGCGGCCCTGGGGGCCGACGGCGAGCTGCTCGCCCTGCGCGCCGATCTCCTCGTCGACCAGGGCGCCTACCCCGTGCCCCCGGTCGCCAGCGCCGTCTTCGTCGCCATCGTCGGCTGCCTGATCCCGAACGCCTACCGCGTGCCCGCCTACGAGTTCACCGGCCGCCTCACCCTGACCAACCGCACCCCGTACGTCGCCTACCGCGGCCCCTGGGAGATGGCGACGTTCGCCGCCGAGCGCACCATGGACCTGATCGCCCGCGCGGTGGGCGAGGAACCCGCCGACTACCGGCTGCGGCACCTCGCGCCGGTGGACGGCCCCGAACCGCGCATGATCACCGGCGCCCGGCTCACCGACGTCCCCGCACTCGGCTCGACCCTGCGACAGGCCCGGCAGGAAGCCGCCGTCGCGGAGTTCCGCACCCGGCAGGCGGCGGCCCGCGCGCGGGGACGGCTGCTCGGACTCGGCATCGCGACGCTGCTGGAACCCGCGCCCGGCCCGTGGAGTCTGCACGAGGCGATGGGCGCCCACATGGGTCCCGAACCCGTCCGGGTCCTCTTCGGCCCCGACGGCCGTGCGCAGGTCAGGACCGGACAGATCCCGCACGGCCAGGGCCATGTCACCACGCTCGGGCAGATCGCGGCGACCACCCTGGGCCTGCCGCTGGACGCGGTCGACGTCGTGCACGGGGACACCGCCCTCGTGCCCTACAGCCTGGCCGGGACCGGCGCGAGCCGGGCGGCGGCCCTCGCGGGCGGGGGAGTGCTGCGCGCCTGCCGCACCCTGCGGGCCAACCTTCTGACGGCCGTCGGGCGCCGCACCGGACGCAACCCCCTGGACCTGGACATCGTCGCCGGGAAGGTCGTCGACCGATGCGAGGGCCGCACCGTGGGCACGGTCGCCGACCTGGCCGCCGCGTGCCTCGCCGCGGAAGGGGCACGGGCGGGGCTCGACGTGAGCGAGATCTTCGACAGCGAGGAGACCGGCTGGGCGGAGGCCACCCACTGCTGCTGGGTCGAGGTGGACCCCGAACTGGGCACGGTCACCGTCGACCGCTACCTCGTCGTCGCGGACAGCGGACGCATCATCAACCCGGCGATCGCGGACGGACAACTGCGCGGCGGCGCCGTGCAGGGCATCGGCACCGTGCTCCAGGAACGCTCGGGGTACGGACCCGACGGCGCACAGCTCTCCCGCGACCTCACCGAGTACCTGCTGCCCACCACCCGCACCGCTCCGGCGATCGACGTCGTCCACCTGGAGTCCCGGCGGACCGGCGACGTGCCCTTCCGCGGCCTCGGCGAGGGCGGCGCGGTCCTGGCCCCCTCGGCCGTGGTGGGCGCCGTGGAGGACGCGCTCGCGCACCTCGGCGTCCGCCTCACCGAGCGCCATCTGCCGCCCTGGCGCGTCCTGGACCTGCTGGCGGCCCACCGGATCCCTACGCCCGTACCGGAGTACCGATGAGACTGAGCAGGATCCCGCACAGCGAACTGCTGGGCGCTCCTCTTCCCGATCCCGACGACACCGAGGCCGACCTCGCGCACCACCTCGGACTGGCCCGCTTCACCGACGCCGGATTCCCCTGGTTCGCCCCGATCGGCCAGCGCCTGGTCACCCACATCCGGCAGGTCGTCCGCAGAGAGATGGAACGCGCCGGGTACGCCGAGTTCCGCGGACCCGCCGTCCACCGCGTCGAGACCCTCGCGCCGGCCGGATGGCTGGAACGGTTCGGCGGCGAACTGATCGGCTTCAGCGCCCCGTTCGAGCAGTACACCCTCGCCGCCACCAGCGAGGAACCCCTGCTGAGCTGGATCGGCTCGGCGGGCCTCGCCTCTCACCGGCAGCTCCCCATGCGGCTGTTCGAGTTCCGGGAGATCTTCCGGTTCCGCGACCGGCCGCAGGGCATCTACAACTCCCGCCAGTTCCAGTGCTGTCTGTTCGCCAGCCTGGACACCGATCACACCGCGTACCTCGCCAGCGCGGCGCACGCCCAGCGCACCGTCCGCGCGGTCCTGGACCGGCTGCGGCTGCGCGCCGAACTGGTCCGCGACGAGGCCACCGGCGGCTTCGAGTTCATCTTCCCCTACGCCCGCGGCGACCGTCCCCGCAGCCGCACCATCCCCTACCACCGCGACGCCACGCGCCCCAGGACCGCCGAGGACGACATCCCGCAGGGCGGAGTCGCCATGGGCTACGGCTACCCGCACACCCCTGCCTTCGACGTCCGCTTCCGCGACGAGGACAACCAGCTGCGGGCCCCGGTGATGGGCACCTACGGCATCGGCGTCCAGCGCTGCGTACTGGCCCTGCTGGAACAGCACCGCGTAGCCGAGGGCATCGCCCTGCCCGCCGCGGTGCGGCCCTTCGACGTCACGGTGACCGTCCAGGGCCGTGACCCCGGTACGACGGAAGCGGCCGAGCGGATCTACCGGACCCTCCTCGACGCCGAGGTCAGCGTCGTCCTCGACGACCGGCACGGCGCGTCCATGGGCAGCCGGATGCGCTTCGCCGACGCGGTGGGCGTGCCCTGGCGGGTGGTCGTGGGCCGCGACGCCGCCGGCAGCGGGACCGTCCGCCTGCGCGGCGCGCGCGGCACGGGTGAACCGGAACGAACCCTGACCGTCGACGGCCTCCTCGACCACCTGGCCCTGCGCGGCCACGAGGAGTGGACCACCGGTCCCGACCGCCGCGACGAGGAGATCGGAGCGAGCGCATGACCACGACCACCGGACCGAACACGACCACCGGACCGATCACGACCACCGGACCGGACACGACCCCGGCCGCGTCCGGCGCCGCCGCGCCGGCGCGCTGGCCCGCCGCGCTGCCGGCCAACGCCACGCTGGGCGTGTGGGCACCGAGTTCCCCGGCCCCGGTCCTCTTCCCGCGCCGCTTCGCCCGGGGCCTCGCCGCCCTGCGCCGGCGCGGACACGCCGTCGTCGTCGGCGACTCCTGCCGGTCCGCACAGGGGCCGGGCACCCTGCCGCCCGCCGCGCTCGCCCAGGAACTGCACACGCTCCTGGAGGAGACCGACGGCGTGATCGCGGCCGTCGGAGGGTGGACGCTCACCCCCGTCCTCCCGCACCTGGACTTCGACCGCATCGGCCGCGCGGGCAAGCCGCTCGTCGGCTACAGCGACCTGACCTCCCTGGTGAACCTGGTGCCCCGCCGGTCCGGACTGATCGCCTTCCACGGCCCCATGGTCGTCTCCGAATGGGGCGAGGCGGACGGCCCCTGGGAAGCCACCGAGACCGAGTTCGACCAGGTGCTCGGCGCGTGGCACCCGTGGACCGAGCGGACGGTGCCGACGGCGGGCGACTGGTCGGACGAGAACCTCTTCTGGGACCGCGAGGACGACCGCCGCCGCCACGGCAACAGCGGCGCCCAGCCGCCCCGCACCCTGCGCGCCGGTACGGCCGAAGGACCCCTGTGGGGAGGCTCCCTCCTGGTGCTCGGTCTGCTCCTCGGCACCCCCCTGTGGCCCGAACCCGCTCCCGGCTCGATCCTGTTCCTGGAGGCCGACGGCATGGCCCCGGACGAGTTCTGGGCGCGCCTTGAGCAGTTCCGCCTGGCCGGTGTCCTCGACCGGGCGGCCGGCGTGGTGCTGAGCCGGATCAGCGGTCCGCGGCCGACGTCCTCCGGATTCGCCGGGCACGACGAGACCCTGCTGCGGGTCCTGCCGGACGGGCTGCCCGTGGCCGCCGGCCTCCCGCTGGGCCACGCCGACCCGATGCTCACCCTCCCGGTCGGCGGCACGGCCCGCCTCGACTGCCAGGACCCTGCCGCCGTACCCCGGTTGAGTCTGCTGCGCCCGCGGCCCGCCGGGTGACCACCGGGGCCCCGCGTCCACCGCCGGTACCGGCCGGGCGCGGGGCCCCGGCCGTGACCGCGGCCCGCTTTTCCGGCCCGCCCGCCCACGAGCACCGCGTACGAGAAGAGAGCCCCCCGTGCTGAACATCGCCCCCGCCCTCGCCGCCTGGTGCCGCGCCGACCGCCCCTTCGCCGTGGCCACGGTGATCGATGCCACCGGCAGCACACCGCTGCCGGTGGGCACCTCCATGGCCGTCGACGCCGACGGGCGGGCGGCGGGGAGCGTCTCCGGGGGGTGCGTGGACGCGGCCGTCCACGAACTGTGCCGACGGCAACTGGAGGAGGACGCGACTCCCGAGGAGGCGCAGTTCGACTCCTCCGACACCGACGCCTGGGCGGCCGGCCTGATGTGCGGCGGCGGCATCCGCGTCCACGTCCAGCGCGT
This sequence comes from Streptomyces sp. NPDC051987, assembly GCF_040680735.1. Taxonomy (NCBI): domain Bacteria; kingdom Bacillati; phylum Actinomycetota; class Actinomycetes; order Kitasatosporales; family Streptomycetaceae; genus Streptomyces; species Streptomyces sp. NPDC051987. The sequence continues at coordinate 50,144 of NZ_JBFAXI010000017.1, forward strand.
CCACCCGGCCGACCGGCACCCACTGGCGGCCACGCTCAGCGCGGCGGCCGAGGGGCGGACCGTGGGCCTGCTGCAGATCACCCGGAGCGCCGACCCGACGCTGGCGGGCCGCGTCCTGCCGCTGTCCGACGACGGGACCCCCGCTCCCGCCGGGCCGGTGCCGCCGCGTCTGGCCGCGCTCGCCGCCGGCGTCCACCGCACCGGTGTCACCGGGCTCGTGCGCACCGCCGGGGACGCCGACTGCTCCGCTGCCGAGGCGCTGGTGCACACCCGCAGACCCGCCCCGCGGATGCTCGTCTTCGGAGCGGTGGAGTTCGCCGGCGCCCTCACCCAGGCGGGCCGCTTCCTCGGCTACCACGTCACGTTGTGCGACGCCCGCCCGGTCTTCGCCACCGCTGAGCGGTTCCCGCACGCGCACCGCGTCGTCACCGACTGGCCGCACCGGTTCCTCGCCGCCACCGCCACCGACGAACGCACCGTGGTGTGCGTGCTCACCCATGACCCCCGGTTCGACGTCCCGCTGCTGCGCGAAGCGCTCCGGCGCCCGCTCGGCTACGTCGGGGCCATGGGGTCGCGCCGCACCCACGCCCGCCGCCTCGAACTCCTGCGTGCCGAAGGGGTCGGGCCCGACGCCCTCGCCCGGCTGAACGCGCCGATCGGGCTCGACCTCGGTGCCGCGACCCCGCAGGAGACGGCGGTGTCCATCGTCGCCGAGATCCTCGCCCGCACCCGCGGCCGGTCAGGCGCCCCGCTCGGCGGCACCACCGGCCCCATCCACCCCCGGGCCGGCGAAGTCGCGCATTCCGCGCAGCGGTGAGCACACCACCCACACCGCGGCCAGGCAGGTGCCGCAGGCCGCGATCCACAGGGTGCCCCTGATCCCGGCCGCCGACCCGCCGAGCACCCCTCCGGCCAGGGCGCCCACGGTCATCGCGCCGAAACCGACGAAGCGCACCGAGGCGTTCACCCGGGCCAGCATCGCCTCCGGACACACCACCTGCCGGTAGCTGACCTGGGCGACGTTGTACACGACGACGCCGTACCCGGTGACGAGGAACCCGGCCAGGGCCGGGACGAGCAGCACCCCGCGCCCCGCGAGCGGCACCAGCAGCAGGGCCGGGAAGGTGACCAGCGGTACCAGCCACACCGCGCGGGCCTGGCCGACGCGGCGCACGACGCGGTACGCCGAGAGCGCCCCGAGCACCCCGCCCAGGCCCAGCACGCTCAGGACGGCCCCGACGGCGGACCCGGAGAGGCCGAGCGCCCCGGTCAGGAAGAGGACCTGCACGGCGCTGAGCACCCCGGCGAAGAAGTTCGCGGTCGCCGTGCAGGCGGTGATGGCCAGCAGCGTGCGGCTGCGGACCAGGAACCGCAGTCCGGCGCGTACCTCGGCGAGCAGCCGCCGGCCGGTGCCGTCGGCGGGGTGGGCCGGGTCCGGCTCACGGACCCGGCGCAGCAGCAGGGTCGACGTCAGATAGCCGAGGGCCGTGGCCAGCACCGGCAGGGCGGGCCCGGCGAGCTGGGCGAACGTGCCGCCCACGCCGGGCCCGGTGATCTGGGCGAGGGACTGGCTGGACTGGAGACGGGCGTTGCCCTGGAGGAGACGGTCGCGGCCGATCAGGGCGGGGAGGTGGGACTGGTAGGCGACGTCGAACAGGACGGCGAGGACACCGCACAGCAGAGCCACGGCGATCAACTGGCCGACCGTGAGCAGGCCGGCCCACCAGGCCACCGGGATGGTGCAGAGCAGCAGCGCCCGGCCGGTGTTGGCGCGCCGCATCAGCAGCCGCTGCCGGGCCCGCGCCACCCACACCCCCGCCGGGAGCCCGATCAGCAGGTAGCCGGTCGTCTCCGCGGCGCTGAGCAGGCCCATCTCCAGCGGGGTCGCCGCCAGAGTGGTGGCGGCCAGCAGCGGCAGCAGCGCGTTGCCGACGTACGTGCCGAACTGGCTGACCGTCTCCGCCGCCCAGAACAACCGGAACGCGTGGTGGTCGCGGAGCGCGGCGGAGGGGGGCGCGGGCGCGGTGGCCTGGTCGCTCACCACCGGGCCCCGGGCGCGGTGGCCATGACGTCCGCGAGCACCGTCACGGCCCGGTCGACGTCGGCGGCGGTGATGCCGGAGTGGGTGACCGCGCGGATGCGGCCCCGCCCCAGTTCCGCGAGGTGCACGCCGTGGGCGTGCGCCCCCTCGATGAGGGATTCGGTGGTGTGGGCGGTGCGGTCGGTGTCCACGGTGAAGAACACCATGTTGGTGCGCGGGGGTTCGGCGTCCAGGCGCAGTCCGGGGATCTGGGCGAGGCCGTCGGCGAGCAGGCGTGCGTGGGCGTGGTCGTCGGCGAGCCGGTCGATCATCCCGGTCAGGGCGACGATCCCGCACGCCGCGATCATGCCGGCCTGACGCATCCCCCCGCCGAGCATCTTGCGGTACCGGCGGGCGTCGGCGATGGACTCCTCGTCCCCGACGAGCATCGACCCGACCGGGGCGGACAGCCCCTTGGACAGGCAGAACTGGACGGTGTCCGCCGGGGCGGCGATGTCGGCGGCCGACACACCGAGGGCGAGGGCCGCGTTGAACACGCGGGCCCCGTCCAGGTGCAGGGCGACGCCGTGCGCGCGGGCCAGGGCGCCGGCCGCCGCGAGGTAGCCGGTGTCGAGGGGGATCCCGCCGAGACGGTTGTTCGGCGTCTCCAGGCAGAGCACCGCGGGCAGCGCGAACTGCGGGTCCTCCCGGTCGACGTCGAGGGCGTCCGCCACCGCGGACAGCGGCAGGGTGCCGTCCGCGGCGGCGGGGACGGGTTCGTAGACCAGGCCGCCGAACACCGAGGCGCCGCCCGCCTCGTAGACGTAGATGTCGGACTCGGCGCCGACGACGGCCTTGCCGCCGCGCGGGCTGTGGGTGAGCAGCGCGGCGAGGTTCGCCATCGTGCCGCTGGGCATCAGCACCCCGGCCGCCTTGCCGAGCAGCTTCGCCGACAGCTCCTCCAGTTCCCGCACGGTCGGGTCCTCGCCGTAGACGTCGTCGCCGAGGCGGGCCGACCTGGCGGCGTCGAGCATCTCAGGGGTGGGCAGGGTGAAGGTGTCACTGCGCAGTTCGACGATGTGGCTCATGGGTCGGGCTCCCTCACGGTCGGCGGATCAGGGCGGACACGGCGTCGCCGAGGCGGTGTTCGGCGGTCGACCAGTGGGTGCGGCGGGCCTCCGCGGCGGCGGCGAGCCGGTCGAGCTCGGCCTCGCAGTCGTCGAGGGCCGCGTTCACGGACGCCGGGGCGGGGCCGCCTCCGGCGCCCGCCGCGGCGGCGATCGACGCCGGGTCCAGGGCGTCGAGCAGGGCCCGGGGCCGGTCGCCGAGGTGTGCGGCGGCGGTGTCCTCGAAGGTGCGGCCGGTCGCGAGGGCCAGGGTGCTGATCTCGCCCACCGTGTGGTGCGCCGTGCGGAACGGCACCCCCGCGACGACCAGGCGCTCGGCCAGCGCGGTGGCCGCCGTGTGCCCGTCCGTGGCGCGCCGCAGCATGAGGCCGGGGTCGGGCTCCGCGCCCTCGAACATGAGCCGCAGCAGCACCACGGCGTCGGTGGTGGCCTCCAGAGCCGGCCACACGTGGCCGACCGCCTCGGTGCCGACGGCGATGGCGTTGGTGTAGCGGGCCGTCGACATCGCCGCGGTCGCCGCGGTGAGCGCGCCGAGCGCGGCGGCCGCCTTGCCCTGGACGTTCTCCAGCAGGAACGGGTTGCGTTTCTGCGGCATCATCGAGCTGCTGCCGACCAGGTCGTCGGGCAGCAGGAGCAGCGGGTTCTCGGCGCTGGTCCAGGACTGCAGGTCGTGCGCGGTCCGGGTCAGGAGCACCCCGAGGACGGTGCAGGCGGCGAGCAGCCGCAGCACCACGTCCCGCGAGGCCACCGCGTGCAGGGAGTTGCTCAGCGGCGCGGTGAATCCCAGCAGTTCGGTGGTGCGTGCCGGGTCGACGGGCAGGGTGGTCCCCCCGGTGGCGCCCGCGCCGAGAGGGTTCTCGGCCAGCTCGCGTCCGGCGTGCTCCACGTGGTCCATGTCCCGGACCAGAGCGGCAGCGACCCCGGCGAGGTAGTGGCCGTAGGTGATGGGGACGGCGGGCTGGTGGTGGGTGTACGCGGGCATGACGGTGGTGCTCCAGCGGCGGCCCCGGTCCACCAGGACCCGGCCCAGCGCGTCGGTCTCGGTCAGGAGCCGGTCGTAGGGGCGCCGCAACTGGAGCCTGACGACGGTGGCGTTGAGGTCGTTGCGGGACCGGCCGCTGTGCAGGACGCCGCCGGTCTCCTCCCCCAGGGTGTCCACGAGGTAGCCCTCGTAGGCGAGGTAGCGGCCCCGGGGCGCGGGCAGACGGCGCAGGGGGGCGAAGTCGGCGGCGCGGAGTTCCTCGATGCCGGAGAGCAGCCGGGCGGCGGTCGCGCGCTCGATGACCCCCCGCTCGGTGAGCATGACCACGTGGGCGCGGTCCACCTCGCTGGTGGGCCTCAGCTCGGCGGCCACCGGGTCCGGAGGGACCCGGAGGTGCCGGTCGAAGAGGATGTCCGCCGCCGCCGGTGTCACGGCGGAGGACAGACGTCCGGTGACGGAGACGGTCATGCGCTGTCCTCCGGGGCGGTTCGGGCGCGCAGGGAGGCGCGCAGCAGGGTCAGGGCCGCGTCGGCGGCCTGTGCGGCGGTCGAGGCGTCGGGGGCGGTGGCGACGGCGTGGCCGACCCGGTCGCGGTGGTCGTGCCGGGGTGCGAGCGGCACCTCCCTGGGCCCGGTGAGGACCATGGCGGTGACGTGCGGCGGCGGGCCGTCGACGGCAGCGGGCGGCTCGCCGAGCACGGAGGGTTCGTCGACCACGAGGAAGCGGAGACTGGAGTGGTGCGCGGAGCGGGCCGCCAGGTCGGGGCGGTGGCCGAGGGCCGCCCCGACCTGGGCGGCGACCAGGTCGATCCCGAGGGCGGTCCGCACCAGCTCGGGGATCATGCCGCCCGCGAGCCGCGGGTTGACCTCGATGACCACGGGGCCCCGGGCGGTCAGGCGCAGTTCGACGTGGGCCGCGCCGTGCCCGAGGCCGAGCGCCTCGACCGCGGCCACGGCCGTGTCGGCCAGCGACCGTGCCGTGGCGTCCGGCACCGGAGCGGGGACGTCGTGCCCGGTCTCGACGAAGTAGGGGGCGGCGCCGAGGTGCTTGCCCACGACGGTGACGGGGGTGCGCCCGAACACCTCGACCGAGAACTCCGGCCCGTCCACGTACTCCTCGACGAGGAGACCGGGCACGGTCGGGATGCCGCGCTCGTTGTGGGTGCGGGTCAGCAGGAGGGCGGCGTGCTCGGCGGTCTCCGCGAGGCTGCCGCACAGCCGCACCCCGGTGCTGCCGGAACCGTCGGCGGGCTTGAGGACCGCCGGCAGTCCGATGTCCCGTACGGCGGACAGGGCGGCGTCGGCGTCGGTCACCAGGGTCTGGGCGGCCACCGGCACGCCCCGCGCGGCGAGCGCGGCCCGCTGACGGCCCTTGTGCCGGCAGCGGATCGCCGCCTGCGGGTCGGGTCCCGGCAGGCCGAGAGCGCGCGCGGCCTCGGCGGCGACGGGGACGAAGTAGTCGGAACTGGTGGTCACCCCGGCCGGGGGACCCGCGTCGAGCGAGGCGATCGCGTCGAGGACCGAGCCGGCGCTCGACGTGTCGGCCTCGACCACGGCGACCTCCTCGGCTCGGGCGTAGCCGTAGCGGGCCGGGTCCTCGGCGAGCAGCACCGGCCGGACCCCGAGATCCCGGGCGCGCCGGGCGAACAGGGGGCCGGTGCCGGAGGTGTTGGACTCCACCAGGACCAGGAAGGGATCGGTCACAGGTCCTCCACGGGTGCGGGGCCCGAGCGGCCGGCTCCGTCGCGCAGGGCGTCGTCGAGGGAGCGGCGGCGCCAGTGCATGCGCGCCCACCCTCCGACGGCGTCGTGCGGGTCGGTGACGGTGCGGGGAGCGGAGGCGGCCGGCGCGTCGAGCAGACCCCGCTCGGCCAGCCACGCGTCCTGGTAGACCGTCTCCTGGTACCGGTGCCCCTCGTCCGGCAGGAACGCGACCACCTGCGCGTCGGGGTTGCGTTCGGCGTACCAGCGGGCGACCAGGAAGGACGCGCCGCTGGTGGGGCCCATGTAGAGGGCGTGCAGGGCGTGCAGTTCACGGGTGGCCCGGAAGACCTCCGCGGGGCCCGCCCAGTGCACCTCGTCGTAGGCTTCGTGACTGACGTTGGGCGGCACCAGACTGTTGCCGAGGCCGCGCACCACCCGCGGTCCGTCGGCCTGGCCGAAGATGGCGCTGGGCGAGGTGTCCACGCCGATCAGGCGCATCTGCGGCTGGAGCAGCCGCAGGAAGGCCGCGGTGCCTCCGGTCGACCCGCCGGAACCGACCGGTCCGACCAGGCAGTCCACGGGGCCGACGGTCTCCGCGATCTGCTCGGCCACGGCGGCGTAGGCGTTGGGGTTGTCGGGGTTGTGGTACTGGCCGGGGACGTAGTGGTCGGGGTACAGGGCCCGCAGTTCCTCCAGCCGGTCGAGGCGGGCCTGCTGGAAGCCGCCGTTGGGGCTGGGCTCGGCGCAGATCTCGACCTGGGCGCCCAGTTCGCCGAGCCTGCGGCGCAGCGCGGGTTCGATGGCGGGGTCGCCGACGATGATCAGGGGGTAGCCGCGCAGCCGGCACACCATCGCGAGCCCCAGCGCGAAGGTGCCCGAGGACGTCTCCAGGACCGTGGTGCCGGGGGCGAGTTCGCCGCGCTGCTCGGCCCGGTCGATCATGAAGCGGGCCGGGAGCAGTTTCATCAGGGTGAACGCGGCCACGCAGAGGTTGGGGCCGATCCGTATGAGCCGCGGCAGGACGGTCGCCTCGACGACCGAGGCACTGGCCGCGGGCAGAGTGGATGATCGCATGATCTCCGTTCTCATCATGTCGTCGTGAAGTGCCAGGTGTCGTCGATGCCCAGGGCGGCCAGGCGCTTGCGGGCGCCGTCGGTGCGGGCGGCGAGGTCGGGCAGGGCGGGGTCGAAGAGGAGCCCGGCCACGTCACCGCTGTGCGCGACCTGGAGCCCGGCCGCGCCCACCGCCTCGCTGACCCGCAGCAGGTCGGTGAACCGGGGGACCGGAAGGTGGCGCTGGTTGATCTTGGCGCTGGCGGTGGCCACCCTGCCGAGCAGGGCGACGTCGCCGGTGCGGATGGCGCGCCGGACCGTGCCCAGCAGGGGGCGGAACGCCTCGATCTCCCACACCGAGTAGCGGGCGGGCGGCAGGGTGAGGGTGTCGGTGCCCAGGCTGTCCGCGCTGGTGCCGAAGCCCAGCACGGCCAGCGGCATCAGCGGCCCGCCCATGTCCTCGATGACCTCGCCCTCGCGGTGCGCGAACAGGACGGTCCGGTGCGGGTACATGAGCGCGTCGGACGCGGTCTCGGCCGCGACGGCCAGGGCGGCGTACTGCGCGGGGCTGGGGCGTCTCCCGGCCGCCTCGTAGACGGCGCCGATGGTCGCCACGACGTCCGCGGTGGACGAACCGAAACCGCGGCTGGGCGGGATGTTGCTGGTCAGACTGAGGGTTCCGCCGGCGGGCACGCCGCCCAGCGAGCGCAGGGTCAGCTCGGCGGCCCGGCGCGCCTTGGTCCGCCACGGGTCACGCATGACGATCCCGGTCGCGGTGTCGGACGGCTCGAAGACGGCATGGGACTCGTAGAGGGGGCAGGGCAGGGTGATCAGGGCGCGGCGCAGGCGTCCGTCGGACTCGAAGACGCCCTGGAGGATCTCTCCGTGGTGGCCGACGCTGTGGTGGGCTCCGCGGACACGGACCGCCGTCCCGGCCGGGCCTGTGGACATGTCGTGCAGCATGGCTTCCCTCAGGGTTGATGGATGGGGGCGCCGGTGCGGGTCACGCGCGGCCGGTGGGCTGTGGCGCGAGAGGGCGGTCCGGCCGTACGGGCAGGGTGGGCACCGCCGTGAAGCGGGCGGGGATCTGGTAGTCGGGCAGGTACTCGGAGAGGAAATCGATCAGTTCGTCGCCGTCGGGGACGGCGGAGCCGGTGTGCGGCACGAGGTAGGCGTGGAGTTCGCCGTCGGCCGTGACGACGGCCGCCTCGGCGATCTGGCGGTGCGCGGTGAGGCGGGTGCGGGTCTCGTAGGGCGCGACGCGGAAGCCCGAGACGGTCGGCCAGGACCCGGCCGTGCCCAGGATCTCGAAGCCGTCGCGGACGGTGTGCCGGGCCCGGTGGCCGGTGGGCACGAGCCCGGAGGCGCCGCCGTGGGCGAGGTGCAGTTCACCGGGGACCCCGGCGGGCAGCGGCTCCCCGCGGGAGTCGAGCACGGCGGCCGTGACACCGGGCACCGGGTGACCGACCGGTACGACGACCGCGTCGGCTTCCGGGGCCGGGCCGAGCGGCCGGCACAGCGCCAGCGGCACCTCGGCGGTCCCGAACCCGGCCGCGAGGCGGACCCCGACGGGTTCCCGCAGCGCGGTGGGGTCCAGGTCGGGACCGAGGGCGAGGACCGCCTCGGCGCCCCGGGCCAGGGCGTCACGATGGTGGGCGAGCAGCGTGGTGACGGTGGCGTCGGGCAGGAGCAGCGCGGAGAACGGTTCCTGACGGCCGGCCAGGAGCCCGGCCAGCGCGGCGGGGGAGTGCGGCGCCGCCGCCGGGACGACGAGCGTGCCGCCGCGGGCCAGCGTGGTCCACACCTGGAGAGGGAAGAGCGCGCTGTCGGTCGCGGCGCTCTGGAGGACCTGCCCCGCACCGAAGCCGAGGTCGTCGAGGGCGCCGAGCGCGCCGGTGAGCGCACTGCGGGTGATCCCCGCCTCGCCGACCAGGGCCAGGACGTCGTCTCCGGACGGCCGCAGGCGCGCCTCCCGACTGCCCGGCACGACCGCCGGGTCCGCCGCCGGCGCCCCGGTGAACAGGGTCTCCGTGGCCGCCGGTTCGGTGCCGGGCGCCAGCACCCGCGCCGGGGCACCGGTACGGGCGGCGGCCAGCAGCGCGGCGACGAGGTCGGCGCCGGGGTCCAGCCGCAGCGCGACGGGACGTCCGGGGCCGGCCCCCTGCCGGGACATCGCCTCCGCCAGACGGTCCGCGCGCAGGCCCAGTTCGCGGTAGGTCACGGAGCCGGAGTGCGTCTCGACGGCCGGCGCGTCCGGGTGCTCCGCGACGCATCGCTCCACCAGGTCCACGACCGTCGCCTCGGCGGACCCGGCCTCGGCGGTGCTCGCCGTGGCCGCCCCGGTCAGCGGGAACCGGGACACCGGCAGGTCGGGCTCGTCGAGCGCGGCGCGCAGCAGGTCGAGGTAGGCGCGGACCATGCTGTGCATCGTGTCCGCGTCGAAGAGGTCGGTGGCGTACTCCCAGATGATCGTCAGCGCGTCGTCCTCGCTGCTGGGGCGCTTGCCCACCCGCTGCTCGGCGCGCGGGATCGCGACGATGTTCAGGTCCGCCTTGGCCGACCCGTTGTGCTCCATGCGCACCTCGCCGCGCAGCCCGGCGAAGTCCAGGTCGGGGACGGCGGAGTCGTGGAAGCTGAACATCGCCGAGAACAGCGGGTTGCGCGAGAGGTCACGCGCCGGGGCGACGGCCTTGACGAGCTTCTGCAGCGGCACGTCCTGCCACGCGTACCCCTCCACCGCCGTGTCGTGGACCCGCGTGAGGAGCTGCCGGAACGTCGGGTCGTCCTCCAGACGGACCCGCAGCGGCACCGTGTTGACCATCATGCCGATCAGCCGCTCGGCCTCGGCGAGCCTGCGGTTGGCCACCCCGACGCCCAGCACGAAGTCGGTCTGGTCCGCGTACCGCGACAGCAGCGCGGCGAACGCGGTCAGCATCGTCGAGTAGAGGGTGACGCCGAACTTCCTGGCCCCCTCGCGCAGTCGCCGGTACTCGTCCGGCTCCAGGGTCACCCGTACGACGTCGCCGCGGAAGGTGAACTCCGGCGGGCGGGGCCGGTCGGTGGGCAGTTCGAGGGCGGGCGGGGCCCCGTCCAGAACCCGCGCCCAGTGAGCGAGGTAGCGGTCCATGACGGGGCCGTCGAGCCAGGACCGCTGCCAGGCGGCGAGGTCGGCGAACTGGAACCGCGGCTCCGGCGGAGCCTCCGCGCCCTCGGCGAACACGGAGTACAGACGGGTCAGTTCCCCGACGAAGACCGCGAACGACCAGCCGTCGTGCACCAGATGGTGCTCCACGTGGATCAGGCGGTACGCCTCGGGCGCGTCCTTGGTCACGACCCAGCGGGCCAGCGGAGGCTTCTCCATGTCGAACGGCTGGGCCTGCTCCCGCGCCGACAACTCCTGCCACGCGCGCTCCCGTTCCTCCTCGGACAGGTGGGAGAGGTCCACCAGCGGCACCTCGATGTCGATCGCGTCCATCTCGACCGGGCACTGCACGGGCACCCCGTCGATCTCGCGGAACGCGGTGCGCAGGATCTCGTGCCGGCGCACCAGCTCGGTGAGGGCGGCCCGCAGCGCGGTCATGTCCAGGGCGCCGCGCAGGGTCAGCGTGGCCTGCATCCGGTACGCCTGGTTGCTGGGCGAGAGCTGTTCGAGGAACCAGACCCGCTCCTGCGGGAAGGACAGCGGGATGGGCCGGGAACGGTCCGCGTGCCGCATCGGCGGCGGTGCGGGCACGGTCGCCGCGTCGTCGAGGGAAGCGCCGCTGTCGACGAACGCGGCGATCTCGCGGGGGGTGGCGAGGCGGAAGAGATGGGAGAGCGGGATGTCGGTGCCGAGGTCGGTGCGGATGCGGGCGGCGAGACGCCCGACGAGCAGGGAATGGCCGCCCAGTTGGAAGAAGTCGTCGGTGGCGCCGGCCGGGGTGCCGCCGAGCAGTTCCGACATCAGGGCGGCGACCGCGGCCTCGGTGGGCGTGGCCGGCTCGTCGCCCCGGCTCACCTCGGACTTGTACGGCGACGGCAGCGCCTCCCGGTCCACCTTGCCGCTCGGCGTCAGGGGCAGCGCGGGCAGCGCGACCATGGTGGAGGGCACCATGTGCGCGGGCAGGGTGCGCGCGCACCAGGCCCGCAGGTCGGCGGGGTGCACCTCGTCGTCCGGGGTGGCCACGTAGCCGACCAGGACGGTGCCCCGTGCGACGACGACGGCGTCGGAGACCGCCGGGTGCGCGCGCAGCACCTCGGCGATCTCGCCCGGTTCGACGCGGAAGCCCCGGATCTTGACCTGGTGGTCGGCGCGCCCGGCGTAGAGGTAGCGGCCGTCGGGCAGCTGCCGGGCGAGGTCGCCGGTGCGGTAGGCGCGGCCGTCGGCGACGGGGACGTAGCGCTCCGCGGTCAGGGCGGGCCGGCCGAGGTAGCCGCGCGTCACCCCGGCGCCGGAGACGACGATCTCACCGATCTCGCCGGGCGCCACCGGCAGCCCCGCCTGGTCGAGCAGGTCGATGCGCACGCCCGGCAGCGGTCGTCCGATGTCGGGCGTGGCCGAACCGGTCACCTCGCCCGTGGTGGCCACGATGGAGATCTCGGTCGGCCCGTAGGCGTTGAAGACGCGCCGGCCCGGACTCCAGCGGGCCACGACCTCCGCGGGCAGCGCCTCCCCGCCGCACACCAGGGTGCGCAGCGCGGGGAGTTCGGCGTCGGGGAGCGCGGCGGCCACCGACGGCGGCAGCAGGGTGAAGGTCACTTTGAGGCGGTCCATCAGGTCCACCAGACCGGGGCCCGGCACCACGCTCTCGGAATCGGCCAGGACCAGCGTCGCGCCGCCGGTCAGGGCTACACCGGTCTCCAGGACGGAGGCGTCGAAGCTGGAGGGCGCGAACTGCAGGACGCGGTCGCCCCTCCCCACCCCCCACTCGGTCCGCATCCCGGCGATCGTGGCGGCGACGCTGCCGTGCTCGACGAGGACACCCTTGGGCCTGCCGGTGGAGCCGGAGGTGTAGATGACGTAGGCGAGATCGCCGGGGCCCGCGCTGTTCAGGGGGACCGGGGCGGGGGAGCCGGCGGCGTCCGGGGCCGGGTCGAGCACCCGGACGTCCCCCGGCAGCCGGCGTGCCGCGCTCTCGTCGGCGATCACCAGGGAGACACCGGAGTCGCGCAGCATGTACTCCAGCCGGTCCTGCGGGTAGGACGGGTCCAGCGGCACCCAGGCGGCTCCGGCCCGCATCACGGCGAGCAGGGCGGTGGGCAGCGCGGGACCGCGGCTGACGCAGACCCCGACGAGCGATCCGTGTCCGCCGCCCGCGGCCGCCACCCGCCGGGCCAGCAGGGCCGAGCGGCGCTCCAGTTCACCGTAGGTCAGGGTGCCGTCCGCCCACAGCAGCGCCGGCTCGTCGGGTGTACGCAGGGCGTGCTCAAGGAACGCCTCGTACAGCAGAGGGGTCTTCATCGCGTCGCACCTCGTTCGTTGTCCGCGGGGCTGGTGGCCGGGGAGAGGTCCGCGAGGAGGCGGTGCGCCTCGTCGTCGGACAGCGCCTCGATCTCGGCCAGGATCATGTCGTGGATGTACTCCGCCGTTCCGGCGACGGTCGGCCGCTCGAAGATCACGCTCAGTGGGAGCGGGACGTCGAACACCTGCCGCATCCGGTTGACGGCCCGGGTGGCGATCAGCGAGTGGCCGCCGAAGGAGAAGAAGTCGTCGAGGACGCCGATCCGGGGCACGGACAGCACCTCGGCCCAGATGCCGGCGACGGTCCTCTCGGTCTCGTCGCGGGGTGCGACGTACTCGTCCGTCTCGTGGTCCGCGGGGTCGGGATCGGGCAGCAGCGAGGGGCTGAGCTTGCCGCTGGCCGAACGGGGCAGCGCGGGCAGCACGGTGAGCGTGGTGGGCACGGCGTACCCGGGCAGCCGGGTGGACAGGTGCTCGCGCAGCTCGCGCACGGAGGCCGTGCCGCCGTCGAGGACGGCGTAGGCGGCCAGGCGCAGGTCGCCGGAGGCGGCGCGGCGGGTCACCACCGCGGCGTCCGTCACCGAGGGGTGCTCGCGCAGCGCGGTCTCCACCTCGCCCAGCTCCACCCGGACACCGCGCACCTTCACCTGGCGGTCCATCCGCTCCAGGTAGGTGAAGGAGCCGTCCGGGTGCATCCGGCCGCGGTCCCCGGTCCGGTACACCCGCTCGCCGGGCCGGTAGGGGTGCGGGACGAAGGCAGCGGCGGTCTTGGCGGGATCGCCCAGGTAGCCGCGGGCCAGACCGGTTCCGGCGATGCACAGCTCACCGGGCACGCCGGGCGGCAGCGGGGCGAGACGGTGGTCGAGGACCATCACCTCGTTGTTGTCCATGGGCCGTCCGAGGCTGACCGCGCCGCTCCCGTGGGTGTCCCGGGGGCCGCAGACGTGGAAGGTGGAGTCGATGGACACCTCGGTGGCGCCCCAGGTGTTGTCCAGGCTGACCGCGTCGCCGAACGCGGCGCGGAAGCGTTCCACGAGGGCCGGCCGCAGGGCCTCGCCGCTGGAGAGGACGCTGCGCAGGTTCCGGCGCAGCGCGGCGGTGTCGGCGGGGGTGAGTTCCTCCAGGAAGAGGTCCAGGACGCTGGGCACGAACTGCACGTGGACGGCGCGGTGGCGCACGGTCGCGTCGACCAGGGCGCGCGGGTCGCGGTGCAGGCCGGGCGGCAGCAGCGCGACCGTGCCGCCGGTGATCAGCGGCCAGAGGATCTCGACGGCCGCGTCGTCGAACGGCAGGGTCGTCTTGTGCAGGACCGTCTCGCCGGGGCGCAGGCCGTGCCGGTGCTGCATCCACGCCATGCGGTTGACCCAGCCGCGGTGGGTGCACGCCACGCCCTTGGGGCGGCCGGTCGAGCCGGAGGTGTAGTAGACAGCGCACAGGTGGTCGGGGTGGACGGTCACGGACGGGGGCGCCGCCGTCTCCCGGGGGTCGACGCGGAGCGGGACGGCTCCCGCGGTGGTGACCGTGTCGGCGTGCTCGCCGCCGATCAGGCAGACCGGCGCGCCGGCGTCGGTGAGCAGGGTGACGATCCGGGCGGCGGGCGTGGCCGTCTCGATCGGCAGATAGGCACCGCCCGCCTTGAGGATGCCGAGCAGACCGACGACCATCGCCGCCGACCGGTCGATCAGCAGACCCACCGGCACGTCCGGGCCGACCCCGTGGGCGGTCAGCCGACGGGCGACGGCGTTCGCCGCCGCCTCCAGGGCCGCGTAGCTCGTCGTGGCGCCGTCGGCGTCCACCAGGGCGACCGCGTCGGGCCGGGCGGCGGCACTGAGGGCCACCAGCTCGTGCAGGGTCTGCGCGGGCGTGTCGACGGCCGGACGCAGCACCAGCGCGCGCAGGGCGTCCTGCTCGGGCCCGGACAGCAGCGGGATGTCGTCCAGGAGTGTGTCGGGAGCCTCGGCGACGTGCCGCAACAGCCGCTCCAGCCAGGTGCCGAGCCGCTCCACGGTGGCGTCGTCGTACAGGTCGACGTCCCAGTTCACCCCGCACCACAGCCCGGCGGAGCCCTGCTCGAAGCTGACGCACAGGTCGTACTTGGCGCCGTGGTAGGGCATCGGGAGGTCGGTCACGGTCAGGCCCGGCATCCGGGGCGAACGACGGCGGCCGGTACGGAAGTTGACGAGGATCTGGAACAGCGGGGTGCGCGACGGGTCGCGTTCGGGGGCGCTCTCCTCCACCAGCCGGTCGAAGGGCACCTCCGCGTGCTCGAACGCGTCGAGCGCCACGTCACGGAACTCCTCGACGAACCGGCGGAACGTCAGCTGCGGGCCCGGCCGGCCGCGCAACGGCACCATGTTGATGAGCAGGCCCAGCAGCCGCTCGGTCGCCGGGTCGTCGCGCCGCGCGTAGGTGGTGCCGGTGGTGACGTCCTGCCGCCCGGTGCTGCGGTACAGGACGGCCTGGACGGCGGCGCTCAGCAGCATCGCCGGTGTGGCTCCCGCGGAGCGGGCCAGCGCGGTGAGCGGCTCGGCGACCTTCGGCGGCAGCACGAATGCGGTCCGCGTCGCCCCCCGGCCCGCCCGTACGGCGGGGCGGGGACGGTCGGCGGGCAGTTCGAACGCGGTGAGGTCGGCCAGCGTCTCGCGCCAGTGTTCGAGCGCGGGGTTCCCGGCCCGCCCGGCCTCGGCGGCGCGGGCGTCGAGACGGGCCGCCACGACGCGGTACGGCTCCGCGGGCGGGGGGACGGGGGAGGGGGCGCCGGTGGTGAAGGCCGTGTAGTCGGCGGCCAGTTCGTCGTAGACGAGGGCGCACGACCAGTCGTCGGCGGCGACGTGGTGGAGCGTGAGGACGAGGGTGTGCTCCTGGGCGCCGTGCCGGATCAGCAGGGCGCGCACGGGGAGTTCGGTGGCCAGGTCCATCGGGGTCGCCGCCTCTGCGGCGAGGGCGGCCTCCAGCGCCCCGGCGTCGCTGACCTCCGTCTCCCGCAGCCGGAACAGGCCGATGGGCCGGACCATGCCCACCGGCCCCGCCTCCGTGGCCAGCACGCCGGTGCGCAGCACCTCGTGACGGGCCACCAGGGCCTCGAGCGCACGGCGCAGGGCGTCACGGTCGAGCGGGCCGGCGAAGTGCAGACGGAGCGGGATGAGGTAGTCGGACGACGAACTGCTCATCTGGTCGACGAACCAGGTCCGTTCCTGGTCGCGGCTGAGCGGCACCTGGACCCCGGTGTGTCCGGGGGTGGCAGACATGGGCGATCAGATCCTCTCGGGCAGGGCGGCCGGGGCGGCGGGAACGGGGACGACGTCGAGCACGGCGAGGCTGCCGCGCCCCCAGGCGGGCTCGGGCAGTCGGCGCCGGTCCTCCTTGCCGTTGGCGTCCAGGGGCAGCGCGTCCACCGCCACGTACTCGGACGGCAGCATGTGGCGCGGCAGCCGCCCGGCGAGGAAACGGTGCACGTCGGCGGCGCGCAGCGGCCCCCTGTCACGCGGCACGACATAGGCGACGACACGTTTGTCGCCGGGCGGCGCGACGCGTGCGGTGACCAGGCAGGAGCGAACCTCGGGTGCCTCGCCGAGCGTCGCCTCGATCTCGCCGGGCTCGATGCGGAAGCCCCGGATCTTGACCTGGCTGTCGGCACGGCCGACGAACTCCACCGTGCCGTCGGCCCGCTTGCGGCCGAGGTCGCCGCTGCGGTACGCGCGCCTTCCCGTCACCGGGTCGGTGACGTAGCGCTCCGCGGTGAGCTCGGCGCGGTCGTGGTAGCCGCGGGAGACGGTCTCCCCGGTGATCCACAGCTCGCCGGTCGCGCCCGCCGGGAGGGGGCGTCCGTGCTCGTCCCTGACGTGCAGGCCCGCGCCGGGGATGGGGGTGCCCAGCGGCAGCGGGGACTCCACCTGGTCCGGACGGGTGAGCAACCGGCGGCAGATGGCCACCGTGGTCTCCGTCGGCCCGTAGATGTGCGCCACCGTCAGCCCGGGGTTGGTCTCCAGCACCCGCCGGACCCGGGCCGGGGACACCACGTCACCGCCGGTGATCACGGTGCGCAGCGGCGCCAGCGCCTCGGGCACGTCGTCGGCGATCCGGTGGAAGAGGCCAGACGACAGCCACAGGTCGGTCACCTCCTCACGTGCCAGCACCTCGCCCAGCTCCGCGGAGGTCAGCAGGCCGTCCGGCGGGAAGGCCAGACAGGCGCCGCGCAGCAGCACCCCCCAGATCTCCAGCACCGACGCGTCGAAGGAGAACGAACTGCTCTGGAGCATGGTCCGGCCCGGCCCGAGCGCCGCGAAGTCCTGCCGCAGCGCGAAGGCGGTGACGTTGCGCTGCTCGACCAGCACCGCCTTGGGCAGGCCGGTCGATCCCGAGGTGTACATCGCGTACGCCAGGTCCGTGGGCGCGGACAGCTCCCCCGCACCGGGCGCGAAGGGGGCGTCGCCGTCGTCACCGGTGCCGGCGGCCGGGTCGAGGACCACGCAGTCCGCGAGGGCGGCCGGCAGGTCGCCGCCGTCACCGGAGGACACCAGGACGCAGATGCCGCTGTCCCGGCGCATGTGCGCCAGCCGCTCCTGCGGGTACGTCAGGTCCATCGGCAGGTAGGCGCAGCCCGCGCGGAGCACCGCCAGGGCCGACACCACGAAACCCGGTGACGGGGTGGCCGCCACCCCGACCAGCTCCCCGGGCCTCACCCCGAGCCGGAGCAGACCCCGGGCGATCCGGGTCGCGGCCCGGTCCAGCTCGCCGTAGGTCATCCGGATGCCGGGCGCGCGCAGCGCCACGGCGTCCGGGTCGCGCACCGCCCACCGGCGGAACGCGGCGTCGATCGTCACCATCGTGCGTCCTCCAATCCGACCCCGAGGTCGTGCAGCAGTTCTCGCAGGAAGTCCTCACCGGCGTCGGAGTTGGCGGTGACGACGAGGCCCAGACCACGGTCCGGGTCGGCCCAGGTCAGCGAACGGAAGCCGGGGACGCCCCCGGTGTGTCCGAACCACCGGCGGCCGCCGTACGGCTTGCCCGCGGTGCCCAGGCCCCCCGGAGTGCCGGGGTGGGGGCGCAGCATCTCGGCCGCCGCCTCCGCACCCAGCAGGACCGCCGGGCCACCGGTGACCGCCCGCTGGATCTCGACGGCGACCCGGGCCAGGTCCCTGGGTGTGGACCACAGACCGCCCGCGGCGGACTCCGGGTACAGGTGCCAGCCCTCCGGGTAGGGCGCGCCCGACGCCTGGTGGTTGCGGGCCAGCGTGGTGCCGGGCAGATCCGGCAGGCGCGGCGCGAAGTCGCTGTCCCGCATGCCCAGCGGGTCCAGGACGAGCGCGCGCATCAGCGGCGCGAACTCCTGCCCCGTGACGTCCTGGAGCACCTGCTGCACCACGGTGAAGTTGCTGCTCGAGTACAGGTACGGCGATCCCGGCGGGCCCACGGGCCTGACCGGCGGGGTCAGCGACGGCGTGCCGCCGGCGAGGATCTGCGCCGGGGTGGGCATCGGCAGGCCCGCGCGGTAGCCGTCGTAGGACTGCGCGCCGAGCCCCGAGGTGTGGGTGAGCAGATGGCGCAGGGTGACCCCGTCGCCGGGCAGCCGCCAGGAGGTGAGCATCCGGTTGACGTCGGTGTCGAGATCGAGCCGCCCGTCCTGGACCAGGGCCATCACGCCCAGCGCGGTGACGTGCTTGCTGATCGAGCCGACCTGGAAGACGGTGCGCTCGTCCACCTCGACCGGGTCGTCGACCCCGAGGACCCCGAAGCCCCAGGCCCCGCGCAGGTCACCGTCGTCGATCAGCGCGATCGCCACGCCCGGTACCCGGTGCCGCAGCATCGGCAGCCTCGGGGCCGGAGCCCCCGCGAACAGCCGCCGCACGAAGGGCTCCGCCGGCACACGGGTCCCCTCGGGCGGGGCGGCGGCCAGGCCGGTGAGGTGTGCCAGGTGCCGTTCGGCCAGCTCCCGTACGGTGCCGGCGTCGAAGTGGTCGGCCGCGTAACGCCATTCGAGGTGCAGTTCGCCGTCGAGGACCGCCGCTTCGACCTCCACGAGGTGGGAGCGCCGCTGCTCCGGGTCGACGTGCTCGCCGAGCGACCGGGGAAGGGGCCGCAGCGGCGCGTCCCCGGCGGGAGCGGTGTCCCGGCGGCCGTGGTAGTTGAACGAGACCTGTGCCGCCGGTGCGGTGCTGTCGTCCCCGCGCAGGTACCGGGCGAGTCCATGGCCGATGCCCCGCCCGGCGGGCGTGCGGGTGTGCTCGGCGACCACGTCGATCCAGGCGTCCATGGCACCGGACTCCGGCCGGGTGAGCAGCAGCGGCTGCACACTGGTGAACCAGCCCACCGTGCGGGTGAGGTCGACGTCGTCGAACAGCGGCTCACGGCCGTGCCGTTCCACGTCGATCGCGCAGGTGTCACCACCGGTGGCCTCGGTCAGCGTGCGGGCCAGTGCCGCCAGCATCAGGTGCTCCGGCTCGGCGCCGCGCCGCGCGGCGGCCTGGCGCAGCAGGCCCGCCGTGGCCCCGGCCGCGAGGACGACGCTCGTGGAGCGGGCCCGGCCCTCGGTGTTCTCCCCGGTCTCCCGGTCCACGGGCAGTGGCGCGACGGACGGACGCGGCAGCGCCCAGTAGGCGGCCTCCGGTGCGAACTCCGCGCTGTGCGCGTGCTCGGCCAGCCGCCGCGCCCAGTGCTGCACGGAGGTCGTCTTGGCGGGCAGTTCACCCCCTGCGCACAGGGTGGCGAGGTCCTCGACCAGAATGTGCCAGGACACGGTGTCGACGGCCACATGGTGGACCACCAGCAGGAGCTCCCCGGTGTGCCGCAGCAGCACGGCACGGAGCAACGGGCCCCTGGCCAGGTCGAGTCCGCCGTGCGCGGCCTCCACCGCGGCGTCGGCCTCCTGCGGGGTGTCCACGACCGTGAGCGGGTCGTCGTGGCCACCCGCCGGCGCCAGGTCCTGGTGCCAGCCGTCCTCCCGGCGGCTCCACCGCAGCCGGAGCGCGTCGTGGTGGTCGATCAGGGTCCGCAGCGCGGCCCGCAGGACGTCGGGCTCGATCCCGGGAGCGGCGTGCAGGAGCCGGCTCTGGTTGAAGCGGTCGCGGGGCCCGACGGCGGCGTACTGGTGCTGGATCGGTCCGAAGGGGACCTCGCCGGTGACCGGGCCCTGCTCGGCGTGGACGCTGGTGGAGCGGCCCTGGGCGGACGCCTCGTCCGAGGCCGCGGCGAGGGAGGCGACCGTCGGGTGCTCGAAGACCATCTTCGGGGTGATGGACAGGCCCGCCTCACGCGCCTTGGCGACGGTGTGGATCAGCAGGATGGAGTCTCCGCCCAGCGCGCGGAAGTTGTCGTGCACCCCGACGCGCGGCACTCCGAGGACCTGGCACCAGATCCGGGCGACGGCCTCCTCGGTCGCGGTGCGCGGAGCCACCTGGGACTCCGGCGCCACCTCGCGGGCGGCGGGGTCCGGATCGGGCAGGGCGGCCCGCTCCACCTTGCCGTTGGCGTTGAGCGGGACGGAGTCCACGGCGACGAGGAACCTCGGCACCATCACGTCGGGCAGCTCCGCGCGCAGGGCGGCGAGCGTACGGTCCGGGTCGTCGCCGCCGACGGTGTACCCGACGAGCGTCTTCGAACCGGCCACGGTCCGTACGTCGGCGACCGCGTCCCGGACGCCCGGCGCCCGCCGCAACGCGTCCTCGATCTCGCCGAGTTCGACGCGCACTCCGCCCAGCTTGACCTGGTGGTCGGCGCGGCCGACGAACTCCAGGACGCCGTCGGCCCGCCGGCGTCCCAGGTCGCCGGTGCGGTAGAGCCGGGAGCCGGGCGGCCCGAAGGGGTCCGGCACGAACCGTTCGGCGGTCAGCCGGAACCGGCCGTGGTAGCCGCGGGCAAGCCCGGGGCCGCCGATGAAGAGCTCGCCGGTGGCGCCGGTCGGCAGGGGTTCCATCGCCGCGTCGAGGACGTGCACGGTGTTGTTGTCGATGGGCAGTCCCAGGGCCACCGCGCCGGTGTCGGGGACGGCGTCCTCGGCGGTGCACACTCGGCAGGTCGAGTCGATGGACACCTCGGTGGCGCCCCAGGTGTTGTCGAGGCTCACCCGGTCCCCGAACACCTCCAGGAACCGGCGCACCAGGGCGGGGCGCAGCGCCTCACCACTGGTGAGGACGGACCGCAGCCGGGACATCGACCGGGCCCGCTCCGGGGTGAGGATGTCCAGGAACACCTCCAGCACACTGGGCACGAACTGCACATGCACCACGTCGTACCGGGCGACGGACTCGGCGATCGCGTGGGCGTCACGGTGCGCCCCCGGCGGCAGCAGCACGACCTGGCCCCCGGTGATCAGCGGCCACAGGATCTCCACCGCCGCGTCGTCGAACCCGAGCGTGGTCTTGTGCAGGACCCCCTCGCCGGGCCGCAGCCCGTGCCGGCGCTGCATCCACGTCATGCGGTTGACCCAGCCCGCGTGGTGCGAGGCCACCGCCTTGGGCGCGCCGGTCGATCCCGAGGTGTAGTACAGCGAGCAGAGGTCGGCGGGCAGCGCGTCCGGCCGGGGGCCGCAGCCGTGGTCCTCCGGCCAGGCGGTGGGGTCGTCCAGCTCCAGGACGAGGGCGGCCGTGTCCTCGGGCAGTGCCGGGACCAGCCGGGTCTGGGTGAGCACCACCCGGGCTCCGGAGTCGGCGAGCAGGTACGCCTGGCGCCGGGCGGGGTGGTCGGGGTCGACGGGCACGAAGGCGGCCCCCGCCTTCAGGATGCCGAGCAGGCCCACCACGTGCTCGAAGGAGCGTTCGGTGCACAGGGCGACCAGGTCGCCGGGACGGACACCCTCCCGGTACAGCCGTGCGGCCACCCGCTCGGCCCGCGCCCCTAGTTCGGCGTAGGTCCAGGTGTCGGAGCCGAGCCTGACGGCGACGGCGTCCGGGGTGTCGGCGGTCTGCGCCGCGACCAGGGAGTGCAGGGTGCGGTCGTCCGGGAAGGGGACGACGGTGTCGTTCCAGGTGTGGACGACCCGTTCGCGCTCCTCCGCCGACAGCATCGGGACCTCGGCGACCAGCGTCGGTCCCTCGGCGGCGCCGGGGCCGTCCTGTTCGTCCGGGCCGGGCCGGTCTTCGGTGAGGCCGGTCAGCAGCTGCACGACCTGGGCGAGCAGCCGGTCGGCGGTGACCTGGTCGTAGTGGGACCTCTGGCAGCTCAGGCTGAGAGTCAGCCGGTCGGCGCGGCTGGCCTCCAGAACCAGGGGGTAGCCGGTGTCGCGGGCCTCGCCCTCGGCGACCGGGACGACGCCCTGCGGCAGACCGCCGGGGCCGGTGTCGGTGTAGACGAGCAGGCTGTCGAACAGCCGCCGTCCCGGCGCCACCTCGCTCGCCCGCTGCACGGCCGGCAGCGCGACATGGGCGCGCCCCGCGACCTCGGTGATCCGCTGCTGGACGTCGCGCAGCAGGTCGGTGAGGGGTGCCCCGGGGTCCACGTCGACGCGCAGCGGCAGGGTGTTCATCAGCAGACCCACCATCCGCTCGACCCCCTCGACGTCGCCGAAGCGGCCCGAGACGGTCGTGCCGAAGACGACGTCCCGCTCCCCGCTCGTCCGGCTCAGCAGCAGGGACCACGCGGTGTGGACCAGGGTGCCGACGGTGACGTGGTGGTGGCGGGCGACCCGCTCCAGCTCGTCGCAGAGCGCGGCCGGCAGGGTGCGCCGGGCGTGCCACAGCCCCGTGGCGGCCCCGGTGGGGCGGCTGCCGGGCAGGGGAGTGGGCCGGGTGAATCCCGCCAGGCGGGACCGCCAGTGGGCGTTCTCGCGCTCGGCCTCCTCGGGGGTGTCGTGCTCGGCGAGCCGGCGCAGGTACTCCCGGTACGGCGGCGGGTCCGCGAGGACGGGCAGCCGGCCCGTCTCGTGACGGCTGCGGTAGACGGCGAACGCCTCGGAGAGCAGGGCGTGCAGGCTCCAGCCGTCGAAGACGACATGGTGGGTGGTCCACACGAACCGGTGCCGGTCCTCGGCGACCCGGATCAGCAGGAAGCGGGAGGGCGGAGCGGCGCCGAGGTCGAAGACGGTCTTCTCCTCCGCCGCGATCAGCTCGGCGAGCCGCTCGGCCCGCCGGTCCTCCGGGAGAGCGGTGAGGTCGGCGTACCGGAAGCGCGGCGGCGCGGCGCTGCGGACGACCTGGACCGGGCGGGGCAGGTGGGCCCAGTGGAAGGTGGACCGCAGGATCGCGTGGCGGTCGACCAGATGGGCCCAGGCGTCCTCGAAGGCTGCCCGGTCGAAGTCGCCCTCGATGTCGACGGCGAACACGCGCACGTAGTCGCCGGTCTCCGCCAGCGTGTCGAGGAACAGCCCGGTCTGCAGCGGCGACAGGGGCAGCACGTCCTCGGTGCCCTCCCTGCCCACGGTGTCCAGGAGCCCGTCCAGGGCCTCGGCGTCGAGTCCGGTGAACGCGAACGGCCGGGTGTCGGCGGGCGGCGTCGGGACCGGTGCCCCGCCGCAGAGGTCCGCGAGCGCCGCCACCGTGGGGTGGGCGAAGATCTGCCGGGTGGTGACGGTGAGTCCGGCCTCCCGGGCGAGTGCCGAGACCGTGACCGCCTTGAGGGAGTTGCCGCCCAGCGCGAAGAAGTCGTCGTCCACCCCGATGTCGCCGGTGCCCAGCACCCGGGCCCAGATGTCGGCGAGGGTCCGTTCGACGGGTCCGCGGGGCGCGGTCCGGGCGGACGTGGCCTGGGGGGCCGCCTCCGGGACGGGAAGCGCGGCACGGTCGATCTTGCCCGCCGGGCTGAGCGGCATCCTCTCCAGGACGACGAGCCGGTCGGGCACCATCGCCCGGGACACCTGGCCCCGCAGGAACGTCCGCACCGCGGCGGGGTCGGGCGCGTCGCCGGCGACATGGCCGACGAGGAACTCCTCGCCCGCCGCGTCCCGGTGGACGGTGACGGCGGCCAGCCGCACGTCCGGGTGGCGGGTCAGCGCCTCCTCGATCTCGCCCAGTTCGATGCGGTGGCCGCGGATCTTGACCTGGTGGTCGTCCCGGCCCAGGAAACGGATACGGCCGTCCGCCCGCCGCGCGGCCAGGTCACCGGTGCGGTACAGCCGGGTACCGGGGGCGCCGAACGGGTCGGGCACGAACTGCCGCGCGGTCAGTGCGGCGCGCCCCAGATATCCGCGGGCCACGCCCGCGCCCCCGAGGTAGAGCTCGCCCGGCACGCCGATCGGCACCGGGCGCATGGCCTCGTCCAGGACGTGGGCGGAGGTGTTGGGCAGGGGGAGCCCGATGGTCACCTCGTCCTGGGCGGGGTCGACGTCGTCCCAGGTGGACCAGACGGTGGCCTCGGTCGGGCCGTACACGTTGATCAGCCGGGGCAGGCCCCTGCGCAGCTCGCCGGCCAGGTCGTGCGGCAGTGCTTCCCCGCCGGCTAGGCCGACCTCGACGCCGTCCGCCGCGCCGAACCCGGCGGCCAGCAGCAGCCGCCATCCGGACGGGGTGGCCTGCACATGGCTGACCCGGTGAGCCCGGATCAGGGCCCGCTGGGCGGCGGCGTCCCAGCGTCCCTCCTCCGGGACCACCACGACCCGGCCGCCCGTGGTGAGCGGCACGAACATCTCCACGGTGGAGATGTCGAAGGACAGGGCGGTCAGTCCCAGCCACGTCTGCGGGCCGGTGGGCTCCAGCACGTGCGTCATGGCGGCCGTCAGGTGGGCCAGCGACGCGTGGGTGACCTCGACGCCCTTGGGACGGCCGGTGGAGCCGGAGGTGTACAGGACGTAGGCCACGTCGTCGCGGCCGGGACCGTCGCCGGTGCTCCCCGCCGCTTCCGCGGACGAGGGCTCCGGACCCGCCGGGTCGTCGGCGGTGCCGACGCGGACGACGGTCACCCCGTCCGGGACGGACTGCGCGGGGGGTTCCTCGCTCGCGAGGAGGACCCGTACCCCGGAGTCCGACAGCACGTAGGCGGCCCGTGCGTCGGGGTACTCGGGGTCCAGCGGGACGTAGGCGCCGCCGGCCCGCCACACCGCGAGCACCGCGGCGATCATCGTCGCCGAGCGGTCCAGCCGCAGGCCCACCCGGTCACCCGGCCGCACCCCCGCTGCCCGCAGCCGTCGTGCCAGCCGCGTGGCCTCCTCGTCCAGGCGGGTGTACGTCCACTCCCGCGCGTCGTACACCACGGCCGTCGCGTGCGGCGTGCGCGTGCGCTGCTCCTCGATCATCGCGGGCACGGTCGTGGCGGCGGGGAACGGGTGCGCGGTGTCGTTCCAGCGGCGTACGACGGTGTCGTGGGCGGCGTCCGGAAGGATCGCCAACTCTCCGACCCGGGCGCCCGGTCGCTCCACGAAGGCGTCGAGCAGGCGGCCGAACGACGCCAGCAGACGCTCCGCGTCACCGGAGTCGACCCGGAGGTCGTCGTGGAGGAGCTGGAGGACGGCCCCCGTCGGGCCGGTACGGATGGTCAGCATCAGCGGATAGCCGCTGCTCTGGTGCACGGGACCCATGCGCAGCGACAGTCCGCCCAGATCGGCGCGCTCGGCCACCGCCAGGTTCTGCAGGACCAGGATGCTGTCGAACAGCTTCTTGTCGGCCGGCACGTCCGACCAGCCGTGGATGTCGGTCAGCGCGGTGTGCTCGACGTCGCGCAGCCCGGCCGCCTGCCCGGCCAGGCGGCCCAGCCAGTCGTCGAGCCGGTCGTCGTCCTCCCAGCGCACCCGCACCGGCAGGGTGTTGGAGAGCAGCCCCACGATCTGCTCCACCTGCGGAAGGTCGACCGAACGCCCGGAGACGGTCAGCCCGAAGAGCACGTCACGGCTCCGGCTCCAGCGGCCCAGCAGCAGGGCCCAGGCCCCCTGGAACACGGTCCCGAGGGTGCACCCCCGCGCACGGGCGAGCCGCGACAGCGCCTCCGTCAGCTCCGGGGTCAGGGCGAGTTCGACCGTGCGGGCCGTTCCGGCGGGTGCGTCCGGGGACGCCGGTCGCACCACCGGGAGCGAGGTGGGCTCGACGAAACCGGCCAGGGCGTCGCGCCAGTACCGCTCGACGGCACGCGGGTCCTGTTCCGCCAGCCACTCCACGTAGGCGCGATGGGACACCGGTTCGGGCAGCTCGCGCGCGGGGCGCCCCGCCGTGCGGAGCGCGGTGGCGGTCGCGAAGACCTCGCTGAGAAGCGGACCGACGCTCCAGCCGTCGGCCAGGATGTGATGGTTGTGCCACACGAGGTGGTGGTGGTCGGGTCGGGTGCGGATGAGATGGAACCGCTGGGGCACCACCCGGAACAGGTCGAATCCCGTGGCGCGTTCCTCGGCGAGCAGCGCCTCCAGGCGCCCCGGGATCTCGTCCGCCGGGACCCCCGACCAGTCCAGGACGGTGAAGTCGGCCCGGACATGGCGGTGCACGATCTGGAGCGGGCGCTCCAGGCCCTCCCAACGGAAGGAGCAGCGCAGCGCGTCGTGCCGGTCCAGGACGTGCTGCCAGGCGGCGATCAGGCCGTCCTGGTCGAGGTCGCCCTCGATCTCCCAGCGGTACTGGGTGAAGTAGGAGTCCCCGCCGCCGTCGTGGAGGGCGTGGAACAGCATGCCCGCCTGGAGCGGGGTGCAGGGATAGATGTCCTGGACGTCCTCGGGGGAGAGCCCGGACAGGACCCGCTCCAGTCCCTCCCGGTCGAGACCGGCCAGCGGGAAGTCGCCCGGGTCCACGCCGCCGGCCGCCGCCCCGTCGCCCGACGCGACGGCGACGGCCGCCAGTTCGGACAGGGTCTGATGGGCGAACACCTGGCGCGCGGTGAACACGTACCCGGCCTCCCGGGCCCGCGACACGAGGAACACGGCGGTCACCGAGTCGCCGCCCAGGGTGAAGAAGTTGTCCTGCGCCGCCACCGACGGGACGTCGAGCAGCCGGCTCCAGATGTCGGCCAGGACCCGCTCGGCCCCGGCGGCGGGCGGCCTGCGCTCCGCGGGAGCCTCGGTGCGCGGGGCGGGCAGACGACGGCGGTCGACCTTGCCGTTCGGCGACAGCGGCAGGCTCTCCAGCGACACGAAGACGGCGGGCACCATCGCCACGGGCAGGGCGGCCGTGAGGTGGCGCTTCAGCGCGTCCTCCGTGACGTCCCCGACGACGTAACCGACGAGCCGGTCCCCGGCGGGACTGCGGTCCACCACGACCACGGCCTGCGCCACGTCCGGGTGCGCGGTCAACCGGGCCTCGATCTCCCCGAGTTCGATGCGGTGGCCGCGGATCTTGACCTGGTGGTCGTCGCGACCGAAGAAGCGGATACGGCCGTCGGGGCGTCGCGCGCCCACGTCGCCCGAGCGGTACAGGCGCGCCCCGGGCGGTCCGAACGGGTCCGGCACGAAGGCACCCGCCGTCAGCCCCGGCCGCGCGTGGTAACCGCGCCCGACGCCGGGCCCGCCCACGTACAGCTCACCCGGGACGCCGACGGGCACCGGGCGCATCGCGGCGTCGAGGACATGGACGGCGACCTGGTCGACGCCGGTGCCGACGGTGATGTCCGCCGCCGGGTCGGTGACGTCGTCGTAGGTGGCCCACACCGTGGACTCGGTGGGCCCGTAGCAGTTGAGGACGCGTCCGGCGGCCAGGCGCAGCTCCGCGGCGAGCGCGGGCGGCAGCGACTCACCGCCGGTCATGGCGACCGCCAGCCGCGGCAGCCGCTGGGTCGAGGCGAGCAGGACCCGCCAGCCCGACGGAGTCGCCTGCACATGGGTGATCCCGTGCTCCCGGGCCGTGGCGACCGCGGCGTCACCGTCCTGCGCGGCCCCCTCCGGCGCCAGGACCACCCGGCCGCCGGTGGTGAGCGGCAGGAACATCTCGACCAGCGCGATGTCGAACCCGATGCCGGTCAGGCCGAGCCACACGTCGTCCGCGCCGGCGTCGAGCCGACGGGCGGTGCCGCTGAGGAAGTTGACGAGGCCCCGGTGCTCGATCGCCACGGCCTTGGGGCGGCCGGTGGAGCCCGAGGTGTACATCAGATAGGCGAGGTCCTCGGCGCGCGGCGCGTCGTGGTCCCGCGGCGCGGGCACGGCGGCGGTGGCCAGGTCCTCGGAGCCGGGGCCGACGTGCAGCGACAAAGCCGCGCCGAACAGGGTGTCCCGCCCCGGTTCGGTGACCACGAGCCCGGCCCCCGCGTCCTCCACCATGGTCCGCAGGCGTTCCTCCGGGTGGTCCAGAGGCAGGGGCAGGAAGGCGCAGCCGGCCTTCCACACCCCGAGCAGCGTGGCCACCAGCCGCTCGGAGCGGGGCAGATGGATCCCCACCAGCGCGCCGGGCCCCGGCACGGCCGCGCGGAGCCGGGCGGCGACACGGTCCGACAGTTCGTCCAGTTCCCGGTAGGTGAGGCGGGTTCCGCCCGCGGTGACCGCGGTGGCGTCGGGCGTGGCGGCGGCGACGGCCGCGAAGAGGTCCAGCACGGTGCCGTCGGGCGTCGCGGCTCCGGAGCCCAGGGCGTCCTCGACCACACGGGCGAGCTCCTCGTCGGAGAGCAGGTCCACCTGGCCGACGGTGGTGTCCGGCGCGGTCACCGCGCGGCTCACCACCTCGACCAGCGAGTCCAGCATCCGTTCCACCGTCGCCGGCTCGAACAGCGTGCTCTCCCCCACCAGGTCGAGCCGGACCCCCTCGTCGAGGTTGGCCGCGACCAACGACAGGTCCACCTTCGCGGACGCCATGCCGATGCGCTCGCGCTCGACGGTGATCCCGGGCAGGTCCCACACGTGCTCACGCGACTCGATGCACTGGTACATGACCTGCGACAGCGGATTGCGGGAGGCGTCGCGGGGATGCCCGGAGTCCGCGACCAACTGCTCGAAGGTGACGTCCTGGTGTTCCAGGGCCCCGAGAACCACCGCGTTCATGCGCCGCACCAGCGTGGCGAAAGCGGGGTCGTCGCTGACGTCCACGGCCAGCGGCAGGGTGTTCGCCATCATGCCGATGAGCGGTTCGGTGTCGGCGACGACCCGGCCCGAGACCGGCGTCAGCACCGAGAAGCGGTCCTGTCCGCCGCTCCAGCGGTGCAGATAGCCCGCGAAGACCGACAGCAGGGCGGTGAAGAGGGTGACGTTGTGCCGCCGGGCGAAGTCCCGCAGCGCCGCACTGACCTCCGGTGACAGCAGCCGGCGGGCGCCGTGCCCCCAGAACGACGGGGTGGGGGGACGCACATGGTCGGTGGGCAGTTCCAGGACCGGCGGCACCCCGTCGAGAGCCGAACGCCAGTAGGCGAGCTGTCGCTGAAGCAGCTCACCGGAGAGCCGTTCCGACTGCCAGTGCGCGTAGTCCCGGTACGACACCGAGAGCTCCGGCAACACCGTCGCGAGGTCGGTGACCCCCCGCGCGGCCGCCGCGTACAGGGTGCCGAACTCGCGGCCCAGCACACCGCACGACCATTCGTCGGCGACGCAGTGGTGCAGGTTCAGCACCAGGACGTGGGTGCTGTCGTCGCAGGTGACCAGGACGGCCCGGAAGACGGGGCCGCGCTCCAGGTCGAAGGGCTCCGCGATCTCCTCCTCGGCCACCCGTACGGCCGCAGCCGACCGCGCTGCCGGGGGAAGATGCGACAGGTCGACCGTGCGCAGCGCGGCGGGGGCGGGCGGCAGCGGGACCTGACGGGGCGGGCTGTCGTCCCGGAACACCATGCGCAGCGTCTCGTGCCGCTCCACCAGGGCGTCCAGCGCCCGGCGGACCGCGTCGCGGTCCAGCGGCCCGGTCAGGCGCAGGACGCGGTGGACGCTGAAGGTGGAGTTGTCGGACAACAGGCGGTCCGCGACCCACAGGTTGTGCTGGACGGGCGCCAACGGGGCGCCCTCGGTGCCAGGACGGCGCGGTACGGCACTCGGGGCACCCGCGGGCGCCGCAGCGGTTCGGGACCTCCCGAGCAGCCGCTGCTTGAGCAACTCACGCTTCTCGGCGGTCAGTTCCCTCTTCGTCACAGCCGGCTCTTCCAGGCCGGCGGCTTCTCCGGTCCACGTCGTCATGGCAGTTCGGTCACCGAGCCTGACGGAGGCTGAGCGGCCGCATGTCGGTCCAGACCCGCTCGACGTGGTCGAGGCACTCCTCCTTGGTGCCGGAGGTGCCCTCGTCGAACCACCCGTCGGGCAGGTCCCTGCCCTCGGGCCAGATCGAGTACTGCTCCTCGCCGTTCACCACCACGCGATACGTCTGAGCCACCATGTCCTCACCTCTCGAAAAGTCATTGCGGACGTGCGTTCGGACGGCCGGCGCCGTCACGGACCGGCCCGGAGCCCGCCGTACCGGATCGGCCGGGCGGGTCCGCGTTGTTGATACGAGCTGGTCGAGCCGGAGCGGCCGACCGCCCGGGGCGCTACGAGGCCAGGCGGCGCACCGCCACGAGGGCGAGCGCGTCGGCGTTCCGCTCCCGGAACAGGTCGCGGACCGTGATCCGCACACCCAGCCGCGAGCTGATGAGGGACACCGCGCGGGCGGCCGTCAGCGAGTCACCGCCGATCTCCAGGAACCCGCTGCCGGTGTCGGGCACCTCCGTCGCGCCCAGCACCTCCTGGAAGACCACGGCGATCTTCCCGGCGATCTCCTGGGCCTCCTGCGTCGTGATTTCCACCGTCACCCTCTGCTCCCTTCAAGGTCGAATCATTCGGGATTCCGTGATTCAGCGATGCGGTGATTCCGTGAATCCGCGGTATTGCGACCGAGGCCGATTCTGTGCCCTCGACGCTTCCTCACTGTGACCGCGACAGGAATGCCGGCTCCAGCCCCGCCCCCGCTCATCAACCTGCACGGCATGAAAGTGAGTGGGCGACATACGGCACCCGGGGAGTCGGTGCGAGAGGCTCTGACCTGGGATTATTAGGGAAGTGGGGTGCGGGCCCGGCCGGGCGGAGATCTTCCCGGAGTGTCACGGAAATCCGCCTCTACCGAAACCTGATTTCCGCTGGAATGCTCGTTCAACGCCGCCCAGGATGAGCTACGAGAAAACCGCGAAAGCCGTTTCGCTCGTCGTCGTCCGCTCGTGGTTGAAGACCAGAAGGCGCCCATCCCGAAAGGCGACAGCCATGTTCCGAACCATGCTCAAGTCGAAGATCCACCGGGCCACGATCACCCAGTGCGATCTGAACTACGTCGGCTCCCTGACCCTCGACGCCGACCTCATGGACGCCGCCGACCTGCTCCCCGGCGAGCTGATCCACCTCGTGGACATCAACAACGGCAGCCGGTTCGAGACCTACGTGATCGAGGGCCCCCGGGGCAGCGGCATCATCGGCGTCAACGGCGCCGCGGCCCGCCTCGTCCAGAACGGCGACCTCGTGATCATCATCGCCTACGCGGCGGTACCGGACGCCGACGCGGCGAAGGTTGAGCCCAGGGTCGTCTTCGTCAACGAGCGCAACGAGATCATCGACGAGGGCACGGCCCTCAGCACGGCCCCTGGCGGCCACGGCCTGCTCGACGGCAGCGAGGCGCACACGGTCTGACCGGAGGCGGACTCAGCCCTCCGCCGCCACCCGCAGCCGTGCGAACTCCTCCGCCATCGTCGCCGCGGTCCAGTGCGCGTTCAGTCCGCTCGGGTTCGGCAGGACCCACACCCGGGTCTCTCCGATCGTCCGCTCCTGCGGCCCCACCCGGGCCCCGTGGTCGTCGAAGGCCGCCCGGTAGGCCGTGACGCCGACCACCGCGAGCCACCTCGGGCGGAGCCGGGTCACCTTGGCGGTCAGCAGCCGGCCGCCCTCCGCGTACTCAGCGGCCGTCAGCTCGTCGGCGCGCGCGGTGGCCCGCGCCACCACGTTCGTGATGCCGAGGCCGTACGACAGCAGCTCATCCTGCTCGGCGGGTCTCAGCAGCCGCGGCGTGAAGCCGGACAGATGCAGGACCGGCCAGAAGCGGTTGCCGGGGCGGGCGAAGTGGTGTCCGGTGGCCGCCGTCATCAGGCCGGGGTTGATCCCGCAGAACAGGACGTGCAGGCCGTCCGCGACCACGTCCGGGACGAGACGGTCGCGGGCGGCCTGCAGTTCCGCCGCCGTGAAGCGAGGGGAGCGGCCGGTCAGAGGATCGCTCCGGGCGTGTAGCCGGCGGCCTCCGGGTGCTGCTTGACGATCTCCTCGATCCGGCCGACGACGACCCCGACCTGATCGGCGGCCGCGCCGGTGAACGACAGCTTGTCGGCCATCAGCGCGGCCAGCTGCTCGCGGTCCAGCGGCAGCCGCGCGTCGGCGGTGAGCTTGTCGAGCAGGTCGTTGCGCTCGGCGCCCTGCTCGCGCATCGCGAGCGCGGTGGCGACGGCGTTCTCCTTGATCGCCTCATGGGCGACCTCGCGGCCGACCCCCGCCCGCACGGCGCCCATCAGCACCTTGGTGGTGGCGAGGAAGGGGAGGTAGCGGTCCAGTTCGCGGGCGATGACGGCGGGGAAGGCGCCGAACTCGTCGAGGACCGTCAGGAAGGTCTCCAGGAGGCCGTCGAGCGCGAAGAAGGCGTCCGGCAGAGCGACCCGGCGCACCACCGAGCAGGACACGTCGCCCTCGTTCCACTGGTCGCCCGCCAGCTCGCCGGTCATCGAGGCGTAACCGCGCAGGATCACCATCAGGCCGTTGACGCGCTCGCAGGACCGCGTGTTCATCTTGTGCGGCATCGCCGAGGAACCGACCTGGCCCGGCTTGAAGCCCTCGGTGACCAGCTCGTGCCCCGCCATCAGCCGGATCGTCTTGGCGAGCGAGGACGGAGCGGCGGCCAGCTGCACGAGCGCGGTCACGACCTCGTAGTCCAGCGAGCGCGGGTAGACCTGGCCGACCGAGGTGAACGCCTGCGAGAAGCCCAGGTGGCCGGCGATCCGGGTCTCCAGCTCGGCCAGCTTCGCGGCGTCGCCGCCCAGCAGGTCCAGCATGTCCTGGGCGGTGCCCACCGGGCCCTTGATGCCGCGCAGCGGGTAGCGGGCGAGGAGCTCCTCGACCCGGCCGTGGGCGACCAGCAGCTCGTCGGCGGCGGTCGCGAAGCGCTTGCCGAGGGTGGTCGCCTGCGCGGCCACGTTGTGGGAACGGCCGGCCATGACCAGCTCGGCGTACTCGCCGGCCAGCTTGCCCAGGCGGGCGAGGACCGCCGTCGTACGGTCCCGCATCAGTTCGAGGGAGAGCCGGATCTGGAGCTGCTCGACGTTCTCCGTCAGGTCCCGGGACGTCATGCCCTTGTGCACGTGCTCGTGCCCGGCGAGGGCGTTGAACTCCTCGATCCGCGCCTTCACGTCGTGCCGGGTGACCTTCTCGCGCTCGGCGATGGAGGCAAGGTCGACGGTGTCGAGGACCCGCTCGTAGTCGGCGATGGCCGCGTCCGGCACCTCGATCCCGAGGTCCTTCTGTGCCCGCAGCACGGCGAGCCAGAGCTGCCGCTCCAGCTTCACCTTCTGCTCGGGCGACCAGAGCGTGGCGAGCTCGGCGGAGGCGTAGCGTCCGGCGAGGACGTTCGGGATGCGGGGCTTGGCGGGCGCGGCTGAAGTCACGTGTACGGATTCTACTGGCGATTCCTGCAGGCCAGCGTCACGGGCCCGCTCGTGCGAAGCTACGAGAGCGGGATCACCTCTCGGGACCGCGTCACCGCTCGGGAAGACATCACCGCTCGGGAACGCCGGCCAGCTCCGCCAGCACGTCCGCGTGGCACGGCTCGGGGGCGCACCAGCAGGCCAGCGTCCGGCCGCGCAGGTCCGCCACCAGCTCCAGCAGCTCGGGCCGCTCCAGCAGGTGGGCGCGGTACATCGCCATCACCTCGGCCCGGGTGCCGTCCCGCTTCTTCTTCGGGGTGTCGTAGGCGAATGGGTTGTACAGCGGGTGGCGCGGAAGGTCCCAGCCGCCCATGGTCCAGCGGCGGCCCACGTAGAGGACGTCGGCGGGGGCGTGTTCCAGCCGGGGGCCGAACTCGTGGATCCGGCCCCTGACACTGATCACCCGGGTGGGCACGGGACCCACGCTACGCCTCGTACGGCAGCAGCTCAGGGCGCTTGGGCGCGCGGCCGTCGCCCGAGGACCGGCCGGTGAGGCGGCGGCCTATCCACGGCAGCAGGTGCTGCCTGGTGAAGCGGACGTCCTCGACCCGGCGGGTGACCCATCCGGGCGGCGCCGTCGCCGGGATCGGCGTGTGCCACTCGGTGTCCTCAGGCTCGTAGCCGAGCGTCTGCCAGACGGCCTCGGCGACCCGCCGGTGCCCCTCCGCCGTCAGGTGCAGCCGGTCCACGTCCCACAGCCGGGGATCGGCCAGCGAGGGCGCCCCGTACAGGTCGACCACCAGGGCGCCGTGCCGTGCGGCCAGCTCGTCCACCACGGCGAACAGCTCCTCCATGCGCGGCCGGAACCGCTCCTGGACCGGGCCCTGGCGGGCGGGGCTGCGCATCAGCACCAGCTGCTCGCAGGCGGGCGCCAGGCGTTCCACCGCCTCGGTGAGCAGGTCCCGGACCCGGCCCATGTCGCACTTGGGGCGCAGCGTGTCGTTGAGGCCGCCGACCAGCGTGATCACGTCGGGCCGCATCGCGACCGCCAGGTCGACCTGTTCCGCGACGATCTGCCCGATCAGCTTGCCGCGCACGGCGAGGTTGGCGTAGCGGAAGCCGGGCGTGCGGGCGGCCAGCCGGGCGGCGAGGACATCGGCCCAGCCCCGGTAGGAGCCGTCGGGCCGCAGGTCCGACATGCCCTCGGTGAAGGAGTCGCCGATCGCGACCAGACTGGAGTGTGCGGGAGGCACCGGGTTCTTCTGCATGGCGACAGCGATGATATCCCCGGGCCCATACTCGCCGGTCGGTCCCTCCCGCCGGCGACTCCGCCACCACGCGGCCTACGCGTGCTGCCCGAACAGCTCCCGCAGCACGTCCTCCATCGTCACCAGTCCCGCCAGCCGTCCGTCGTCGCCGAGGACGCCCGCCAGGTGGGTGCGGCTGCCGCGCATCGCGGTGAGCACGTCGTCCAGCGGGGTGCTCTCCCGCACCCGGGCGATCGGCCGCATGTCCCGCAGCCGGAACGCCTCGTCGCCGGACGAGGCGTCCAGTGCGTCCTTGACGTGCAGATAGCCGACGATCCGCCGCCCCTCGTCGACCACCGGGAAGCGGGAGAAGCCGGACCGGGCCGTCAGCCGCTCCAGCTCCTGCGGGGTGACGCCCACGCGCGCGTAGACGACGCGTTCCAGTGGCACCACCACGTCCCGCACCGGCCGGCGGCCCAGCTCCAGGGCGTCGTGCAGCCGCTCCTGCGCCCGGTCGTCGATCAGGCCCGCCTCGCTGGCGTCCTTGACGATCTCGGCGAGCTCGGTGTCCGTGAAGGTCGCCGAGACCTCGTCCTTGGTCTCCACCCGGAGCAGCCTGAGCAGCCCGTTCGCGAACGCGTTGACGGTGAAGATCACCGGGCGCAGTGCCCGGGACAGGGTGACCAGGGGCGGACCGAGGAGCAGGGCGCTGCGCACCGGCTCGGCCAGCGCCACGTTCTTCGGCACCATCTCGCCCAGCAGCATGTGCAGGTAGGTCGCCAGGGAGAGCGCGATCACGAAGGACACGGCATGGCCGGCGCTCGTGGGCACGCCGACCGCGTGGAACACCGGTTCCAGGAGATGCGCGATCGCGGGCTCCGCGACCACACCCAGCACCAGCGTGCACAGCGTGATGCCGAGCTGGGCGGCGGCCAGCAGCGCGGACACGTGCTCCAGCCCCCACAGCACGCTCTTGGCCCGCCGGTCGCCCGCCTCGGCGTGCGGCTCGATCTGGGAGCGGCGCACGGAGATCAGCGCGAACTCGGCGCCGACGAAGAAGGCGTTCACGACCAGTGTCGCGAGACCGATCAGCAGCTGTACGACGGTCACCGGTGCCCCTCCTGCTCCGTCTCGTCGTCGAGCGGCGCGTGCAGCAGCACCCGGGCGGCCCGCCGCCCCGACGCGTCCACCACGTCCAGCCGCCACCCGGCCACCTCGACGCCGTCCCCGGTCTCCGGTATCCGGCCCAGCTCGGCCGCGACCAGTCCGGCCAGCGTCTCGTACGGCCCCTCGGGGGCCCGCAGGCCCACGCGGGCGAGCTGGTCCATGCGGGCCGCGCCGTCCGCCGAGTAGAGCGCGCGGCCGGTGGTGTCGGCGCCGGCCGGGGCGAGGTCGGGTGTCTCGTGCGGGTCGTGCTCGTCGCGGACCTCGCCGACGACCTCCTCCACGATGTCCTCCAGGGTGGCGACCCCGGCCGTGCCGCCGTACTCGTCGATCACGACGGCCATGGTGCGGCGGCCGCCGAGGCGGTCCAGGAGGCGGTCGACGGTGAGGGACTCGGGGACCAGCAGGGGTTCGCGCATCACCTGGGCGACCCGGACCCGGGACCGCTCCTCGGCGGGCATGGTCAGCACGTCCTTGATGTGGGCGGTGCCGACGACGGAGTCCAGGCTGTCCCGGTAGACCGGGAAGCGGGACAGACCGGTCGCCCGGGTGGCGTTCGCCACGTCCTCGCAGGTTGCCCGGACCTCCAGGGCGACGACCTGGACGCGCGGGGTCATCACGTTCTCGGCGGTGAGGTCGGCGAGGTTGAGGGTGCGCACGAACAGCTCGGCGGTGTCCGGCTCCAGCGCGCCCTCCCTGGCGGAGTGCCGGGCCAGCGCGGCCAGTTCCTGGGGTCCGCGCGCGGAGGCCAGCTCCTCGGCGGGCTCGATGCCCAGGCGCCGTACCAGCCGGTTCGCGGTGTTGTTCAGGTGGGTGATGAACGGCCGGAAGGCCGCGCTGAACCAGCGCTGGGCGTTGCCCACCCGCTTGGCCACGGCCAGCGGTGAGGAGATCGCCCAGTTCTTGGGCACCAGCTCGCCGACGACCATCAGGAACACCGTGGACAGCGCGGTGCCGATCACCAGGGCCAGCGAGCCGGCGACCGACGGCCCGATGCCCACCGCCTCCAGCGGTCCGGCCAGCAGCTTGGCGATCGAGGGTTCGGCGAGCATGCCGACCACCAGGTTGGTGACCGTGATGCCGAGCTGGGCCCCGGAGAGCTGGAACGTCAGGTTCCGTACGGCCTTGAGGGCGCCGGCGGCCCCGCGCTCGCCGCGCTGGGCGGCCCGCTCCAGCTCGCCGCGTTCCACCGTGGTCAGCGAGAACTCGGCCGCGACGAAGGCACCACAGGCGAGCGACAGCAGGATCGCCACCAGCAGCAGGAGCACTTCGGTCATCGGGTCACCTCCGTCCCATGGTGGGACAGGGCGGACGGGACCGCGCGGTGTCGGTGGCGGACAGGACCGGGAGGCTCGCCCATGGGGGGACGCTCACACACCTTTCACGGAGGTACGGGACGGCTGACTCCCCCAATGGTAAAGGATCGGCAAAGCGTCTGATCGGACGGTCGGCCCTCCGCCTCCGGGGGCCTTCGGCCGCGAGCGTGTCGCCGCCTGCGCCTACCCGGCCTGGAGGGGTTTCACCCAGCGTCGCCAGTGGTCCTCGCGGTGGTAGCCGCGCGCGGCCCAGGTGTGGTGGGCCCGTTCGTTGGCTTCCAGCACCATGGCGTCGACGCGTCGCCCGCCCAGGGCGGCGAAGCGCCGTTCCGCGGCCTGCAGCAGGGCGGTGGCGATGCCCTGCCGACGGTGTTCGGGGTGGACGGCCAGCCGGTAGGCGGAGCAGCGCCACCCGTCGAAGCCGGCTATGACGGTTCCCGTGAGGAGGTCGCCGCGCAGGGCGAGGAGCAGGGCCTCCGGGTCCCGTGCGAGGAGCCGGGCCACGCCGTCGTGGTCGTCGCTGATGCTCGTTCCTTCCGCGGCGTCACGCCAGAATCCGAGCACGGCGTCGATGTCCGAGGGGGCGGCGGCGCGGATGCGGAGGTCGCGGAGGTCGTGGAGATCGCGGAGGTCGTGGAGATCGCTCATGGGGCGAGCCAAGCAGAGAGTCCGCTCGTCCCGCGAACGGGTTTGCCGGGGGAGTGGGTGAAGGGGGGGCTGCTCGACCTGCGGAAGGCGGTGGAGGCGATGATCCCCCGCGTGGACCTGCCGGAGGTGCTGCTGGAGGTGTTCCCCTGGACCGGCGCCGATCAGGCGTTCACGTCGATCACCGGCGGTGAGGCCCGCTTGCGGGACCTGCACGTGACGGTCACCGCGTGGCCTCGGCCACGGCCTGGTCGGGGATCAGGGCGAGGAGCTGTTTCGTGTGGCCGGGCAGTTCTGCCTCCGCCAGGCCGGTGACGATGTCGCGCAGCGACATGGGCTGATCGACCAGGAGTGTGTCGTTGGACAGGAGCCGTGCAGGCACCAAGGTGCCGAGTTCGGCATCGGTGAGCGCCGTGCCTCCGGCGAGTGTGCACAGGGCGGCTGCCTGGCCGCTGATGCGGTCCCGGAGCCCGGGGGTGCCGCCGGCGTGCGCGATGGTTTGCTCGATGGTCCAGGCGTCGAGGGCGATCCGGTTGTCGTACGTCGTGTTGGCTCCCGCTGCGATACCTGCGACGGCGGCGATGGTGGCGGCGCTGACGAGAGAGACGTGCGCGAGGATCTGGTCGGCGTTCCACTCGCCGTCTGGCGGGACGGGGCTGGGGCCGTCGGCGTTGGCCACGGTGATGGCGGCGTCGAGCAGGGCGCGGTAGGCGTCCTGGAGTGGGGCAGTGTCCAGCATGTGTCGCACCTCTCTGTGCGGGCGTATGCGGAATGACCGAAGGGCGGATAGGCGGGGCTCAGGTGTGGGCGCGGGACATTTCCCAGGGCGCCTGCGGCAGGACGTCGCCGGTCTCCAGCATCGACTTGAGATTTGCCAGCACGGCCGGCCAGCCGGCCGAGATGCCGCCCAGCATCTCCTGGTTGGGGAGGTTCTCGTGAGTCACGGTGAGGCGAACGATGTCCTGATGCGGTTCGACGAGGAAGGTGACGACCGACGGCTCTCTCGGCGATTCGCCATCGGGGGTGTCCTCAAAGGTGATGACCAGCCGGGTCGGGGGCTCGGCCTCCAGGACATGGCCCACCACGTCGACCTTGCCTGAGCCGTCGGCTCGCCGGTGTTCCCAGGCCGAGCCCGGCTGCCAGTCGGAGACGTTCGCGTGTCCCCAGTAGCGCGCCGTCAGGTCGGCGTCGGTCAGGGCCTGCCACACCTGCTCCGCACTGGCGCGGATGTAGGTGACGTATACGTAGTCCGGCACCGGTGTGGGTGTGTTGGTCATGGCGTACTCCTCTGCCTGGTGCTTGATGGCGCTGATCGCTTGCAGGCGGAGCTTGTCGAAGCCGGAGATCCAGCGCTCCTCGATCTCGTGGATCGGGACCGGGTTGAGGTAGTGCAGCCGCTCCCGGCCCCGCCGTACCACGGTGACGAGGTTGGCCCGCACGAGGATGTCCAGGTGCTGGGTCGCCGACTGGCGCGCCATGTCGAGGCGCTCGCACAGTTCGCGCAGCGTCTGCCCGTTGTGCTCGCGGAGTCGGTCGAGCAGGAGCCGCCGGGTGGGATCGGCCAGCGCCTTGAACACCGAGTCCATCGTCGTTGCTTCGAGGCTCACGCTCTACATTATGCAGGTATTCACCTGCCTATCGTCAACGACGAGGCCAGACGTGCGAGCCCGAGCACAGCGATGTGCGCCGACGTCCGGGCCGCCCCAACGCCCGTCCTACTGGGACGTGCCTACGTCACCCTGACAAGCCGAAGTCAGTATCTGCGGGGCGACTTCAAACGGATCCGGCCCCCGACACTCCGTCAGCCGCCCACCCGGGCCGACAGATCCTTGGCGCCGGTTTTCGGTCCGATGATCCTCAACCCCCGGTCCGGCGGTGAGTCGTGAGTGCCCCGGTAGGATGCGGCGGTGGACACGGAGACGAGCGGAGGGCACCCGCCGCGGCGGCGCGGAGGTGCCGCCGGGGAAGCGTCCCCGGCCGCCGGCGACCGGCGCACCGTGGCCCCTGGCCCCTCGGATGCCGGAGACTTCCCCGCCTCCCCGGGCGACCTCCCTGCCTTCTCCGGTGACCTGTCCGCCTTCGCGGTGCAGCTGCGCCGCATGCACGGCGAGGTCGGCCGGGTCATCCAGCAGTACGCGGCTCGGCAGAACCTGCACGCCACCGACGTACAGGCGCTGGCCGCCATCCTCGACGCTCCCGAGCCGATGACCCCCACCAGGCTGCGTGCCGCGCTCGGCCTCACCTCCGGCGCGGTCACCGCCTGCGTCGACCGGCTGGAGCGTGCCGGTCATGTCCGCCGGGTGCGCGAGGACAGCGACCGCCGCGTGGTCCACCTCCACTACGTCGACGACGCCCGCGCCGCCGCCCGTACCCACTTCCGCCCCCTCGCCGACGCGCTGCGCCGGGCCGGTGCGGATTTCGACGCACCCGAGCTGGCGGTGGCCCTGCGGTTCCTGACCGCGCTGAACGACGCCCTGGCCCGGGTGCCCGGGGAGCCCGCCGGTCGCTGAGCGGCCGCCCGTGCTCCGAAGACGGCGGCAGCTGCATCCGAATCGTCGGCGAGGCGGGAAGCGTGGAGGCGAGAGCACCTTCTACGATTACTCAATCATTGAGATTGTTCATGGTCGAGTTTTCTCCCGCCGTTCGCCCCCGAGGAGTCCCATGACGCCCCCGCACCGCCGAGCCCGCATCCTCGCCCCGTTCGCCCTGGTCGCCGTATGGCTGGTGGTCGGAGCGCTCCTGGGGCCCTTCGCCGGACGGCTCGGTGAAGTCGCCACCAACGACCGGGCCGCCTTCCTGCCACGCGGCGCCGAGTCCACGCGCGTCCTGCGCGAGCAGGCCGCCTTCCAGCAGCGTGAGACCCTGCCGGTCATCGTGGTGTGGACCGCCGACGGCGGGGGCGCCGTCAGCGACCGGCAGCGGTCGGCCACCGCGGCGATGGCCGCGCTCGCCGGGACGCCCGGGACGGCCGGATCCCCCTCCCCGGCCCTGCCCTCGCGGGACCGCGCCGCCCTCCAGGCCGTCGTGCCGCTGAGCCCCGATCTGGGTGACCGGCTCGCCCCCACGCTGCAACGGGTGCGGGCCGCTGCCGAGACGGTGCCCGGCACCCGGGTGCAGGTGGGCGGACCGGCGGCCACCCAGGCCGACCTGGCGGACGCCTTCTCCGGCATCGACGGGGTGCTGCTCGCGGTCGCCCTGGCCGCTGTCCTGGTCATCCTGCTGCTGGTCTACCGCTCCCTGCTGCTGCCGCTCGTCGTCATCACCGGCGCGGTGTTCGCCCTCGGGCTGGCCTGTGCCGTCGTCTACGCCCTCGCCGACCACGGTCTGGTGCGTGTCGACGGACAGGTGCAGGGCATCCTGTCCATCCTCGTGATCGGCGCCGCGACGGACTACGCCCTGCTGGTCACCGCACGCTGCCGGGAGGAACTGGCCGCCGGGCGGGACCGCCGGGCCGCCGCCCACGCCGCCCTGCGCCGCTCGGCCCCGGCCGTCCTGGCCAGCGCGGGCACCGTCGCGCTCGGGCTGATCGCCCTGCTCCTGAGCGACCTCACCAACAACCGGGCTCTCGGGCCGGTCGGCGCCGTCGGCATCGCCTGCGCCGCCCTGAGCGCGCTCACCTTCCTGCCGGCTGTCCTGGCCCTCCTCGGCCGCCGCGCCTACTGGCCGGCCAGGCCCGCGAGCGGAGCCGGCGCCACCGGACTGTGGCAGGGCGTCGCGCGGCTGATCGACCGGGCGCCGCGGCGGGTGTGGGCACTCGCCCTCACCGGACTCCTCGTCTGCTCGGCCGGCGCGCTCACCCTGGACTCGCGGGGCGTGCCGCTGGACGAGACGTTCGTCCGGCACGTGCCGTCCGTCGCCGCCCAGCAGACCCTGGCCCGGCACTTCCCTGCCGGCGCGGGCAACCCGGTGGTGGTCCTCGCCGACGCCGCCTCCGCCGACCGGGTGGAGCGCACCCTGCGCGACACCGCCGGCATCGCGTCGGTGACCGCGACCGGCGCCCCGGGCCGCCCGGCGGCCGGTCCACGCGTGGTGGACGGCCGGGTCAGGTTCGAGGCGACCGCGAACGCGGCCCCCGACACCCAGGGCGCCCGCGACACCGTGGCCCGGCTGCGTGCCGCCCTGCACCCGCTGCCCGGCGCGGACGCCCTCGTCGGCGGCTACACGGCCCAGCAGTACGACACCCTGCGCGCCGCCGAACGCGACCGCACCGTCATCGTCCCGGTGGTGCTCGCCGTCATCCTGGCCATCCTCGTGCTGCTGCTGCGCTCCCTCGCCGTGCCCGTCCTGCTGGTGCTGACCGTCGCCCTCAACTTCACCGCGACCCTCGGCGTGGCGGCGCTGGTCTTCCGCGACCTGTTCGGCTTCAGCGGCACCGATCCGTCCGTGCCGCTGTACGGGTTCGTCTTCCTGGTCGCCCTCGGTGTCGACTACAACATCTTCCTGATGTCCCGGGTCCGCGAGGAGACCCTGCGGCACGGCACCGTCGAAGGCGTGCGGCGCGGGCTCGTCACCACCGGCGGGGTCATCACCTCCGCCGGCGTGGTGCTCGCCGCCACCTTCGCCGCGCTCGGCGTGATCCCGCTCGCCTTCCTGGTGCAGATCGCCTTCATCGTCGCCTTCGGCGTGCTGCTGGACACGTTGGTGGTGCGCTCCCTGCTGGTCCCGGCGCTCGTGCGGGACGCCGGGGACCGCGTGTGGTGGCCCACCCGGCCCGGCGCCGTGGAGCCCGCGGGCCACCGCTCACCGGCCCCGGAACGGCGGCCCCGGGCCGTGCTCCGGGGGCAGGACGGCGCCTGACGGCCGCGGTCCGGGCGGCTCGGCGGGGCCGCGCGGGACCGACTCGATGCAGACTCGATGCGAGTTGCCGCCGCCGGGGTCCCGGACGGACCGTGGCGGCGAGGCCGGGAGCCATCCCGCACAAGGAGCAACCGCAATGACCGCATTCGCTGTGACCGCATCCGCTGTGACTGCGGCCCCGCCCAGGCCCGCGGCGGACCCGGACGACGATCTGGCCCGGCGGTTCGCGGCCGGGGACGAGAGCGGCCTGGAGGCGGTCTACCGTCGCTGGGCCCCCCTCGTCCTGTCCCTGGCGCGGCAGTCCCTGGGCGACGGCACGGAGGCCGAGGACGTCACCCAGACGGTGTTCCTCGCCGCCTGGCGCGGCCGCCACGGCTACCGTCCGGGCCGGGGGCCGCTGCCCGCCTGGCTCGTGGGCATCGCCCGCCGCAAGATCGCCGACGCGCTGTCCGCCCGCACCCGGCGCACGGACGCCGTCACGGCGGCGGCGCACGAGCCGGCCCGCTCGCCGGACCCGTGGTACACCCAGGACGCGGTCCTGAACCGGGTGGACGTCACCCGGGAGCTGCGCCGGCTTCCCGAGGCCCAGCGGCGGGTGCTGTGCCTGGCGTTCTACGGTGACCTGACACAGACGCAGATCGCCCACGTCACCGGCTGGCCGCTCGGTACGGTCAAGAGCCACGCCCGGCGCGGTCTGCTGCGCCTGGGCCGGAGCCTGGACGCCGAGACCGTGGAGCGAGCACGCTGAGAGACGCACATGACCGCCGTGAACTCCGCTGAGCAGCCTCCGTCCGAGCCGCCCGCCGTGCCGGGCGGCGCCGGGCTGACCACGGGTGTGCTGGCCCGCCGCCTCGGGGTGTCGCCCATGACCCTGCGCTCGTGGGACCGCCGCTACGGCATCGGCCCGACCGCCCGCACCGAGGGCGGCCACCGTCGCTGGACGGCGGCGGACGTGGCCACGGTCGAGGAGATGTGCCGGCTGACGGCGACCGGCATCCCGCCGGCCGACGCGGCCCGCGCCGCCCGCCCGTCCGCCGCCGGCTCGTCCGCGGCGGCGGAGGCCTCCGCCGGGCCGCCGCCCCCGCCGCCCCCGCCGCCCGCCGGGCGGTCGCGGGCGGCCGGCGCGCTCCCTCTCGGCGACGTGCGTCAGGAATGCCGCGGCCTGGCCCGCGCCGCCGTACGACTGGACGCCCCCGCGCTCGAGAAGCAGCTCACCGCCGCCGTCGAACGCTACGGCGTCGTGGTCGCCTGGCAGGAGGTGATGGTCCCCACCCTGCACGCCGTGGGGCGCCGCTGGGCGTCCTCGGAGGACCAGTACGTGGAGGTGGAGCACCTCCTCGCGTGGCACGTCTCCACCGTGCTGCGCCGCAGCGCACCGGCCGCCGTGCCCGTGGTCCCGCCGGCGCCCGGCTGCGTGCTGCTGGCCTGTGTGCCCGGGGAACAGCACACCCTGCCCCTGGAGGCGCTGCACGCGGCGCTCGGTCGCGAGGGGCTGCCGGTGCGCATGCTGGGAGCCGCCGTGCCCGTCGAGGCGCTGGAGGCGGCGGTGCGCAGGCTCGGCCCGGTCGCGGTCGTGCTGTGGGCCCAGGAGAGCGCACGCGCGGCTCCGGCCCTGGTCCGGCACATCGCCGCGCAGCGCTGGGGCATGAAGGGGACGCGGCGCGGCCCGGCGGTGCTGCTGGGCGGCCCCGGCTGGAGCCGGTCCCAGCCCGCCGGCGTGCTCAGACCGGCCGGACTGGCCCAGGCGGTCGAGGCACTGCGCACCCTGTGCACCGCGG
This sequence comes from Streptomyces sp. NPDC051987, assembly GCF_040680735.1. Taxonomy (NCBI): domain Bacteria; kingdom Bacillati; phylum Actinomycetota; class Actinomycetes; order Kitasatosporales; family Streptomycetaceae; genus Streptomyces; species Streptomyces sp. NPDC051987. The sequence goes on from NZ_JBFAXI010000017.1 coordinate 93,802, forward strand.
GCTGACCCCGAGCACACGCCCCCGCCCCCTCACCGCCGGCCGTCGTGCCGTGCCGCGATGCCCGAGCCGCCGGGGTACCCGCCCCGTCATCTGTCCTCCCCGTCATCTGTCCTCCGGCCGGCCCTCAGGCGCGCCCCCGGGCCCGCTTGAAGCGGTCCAGGCCCTCCGCCAGTGAGACCACCGGATCGGGGTAGCCGGTGCTCGCCCGCTCCAGTCCCGGAAGCCGCCACGGCTCGTGCACGGCGGGCGCCTCCACCTCCGCGAGTTCCGGCACCCAGCGGCGCACATATGCGCCGTCCGGGTCGTACCGCTTGCCCTGGATGACGGGGTTGAGCACCCGGTTCGGCCGGGTGTCGGTGCCCGTGCCGGCCATCCACTGCCAGTTCAGCTGGTTGTTCGCCATGTCGCCGTCGACCAGCAGGTCCAGGAAGTGCCGGGCGCCCACCCGCCAGTCGACGTACAGCGTCTTGGTGAGGAAGCTCGCGGCCAGCAGCCGGCCCCGGTTGTGCATCCAGCCCTCGTGGCGCAGCTGGCGCATCGCCGCGTCGACGATCGGGTAGCCGGTGCGGCCCTCCCGCCACGCCTGCGCGTCCGCCTCGGCGTCCCGGCCGCCGCGCCACCGGTCCCGGTGGGTGCGGTAGTCACGGGCGGCGGCGTCCGGGCGGGCGGCGAGCACCTGCCGGTTGAAGTCGCGCCAGGCGACCTGCCGTACGAACGCCTCCGCGCCCGCGCCGCCGGCCCGGCGGGCCCGGTGCACCACCTCGACCGGTGACAGGGTGCCGAAGTGCAGGTGGGGGGAGAGCCGGGAGGTGGCGTCGCCCGCCAGGTCGTCGTGGCCTTCCTGGTACCCGGCCACCCCGGAGCGCAGCCACGCGGTCAGCCTGCGCCGCCCCTCCGTCTCCCCGCCCGCGCACAGACCGGGCGACACGCCGTGCACGCCGCCGCGCTCCGGCAGCGGGACGGAACCCACCTGCGCCGGCACGGTGACCGCGCCCGGCGCGTCCAGCGCGTCCCGCAGACCCTGCTCGGACCATCGCCGGTAGTACGGCGTGAACACCGCGAAGTGGTCGGAAGAGGCCGGGGTCACCGCGCCGGGCGCCACGGCCGTACAGACCGTGTCGTGCACGTACAGGCGGCGCCCGTCGGCCTCCAGCGCCCGGCGCAGCCGCCGTTCGCGCGCGTGTGCGAAGGTGCTGACGTCGCCCGCCATGTGCACCTCGTCGGCGTCCGCCTCGGCGGCAACCCGGCACACCTCCGTGACGGTGTCGCCCTCCCGCAGCACCAGCCGGCCGCCCCGCTCCCGCAGCCGGGCGTCCAGGTCCCGCAGGCAGTCGGCGAGGAACGCGAGCCTGTTGGGCGCGGCGAAACCGGCCTTGTCCACGGCCGGGTCGCGCACGAACAGCGGCACCACCCGCCCTCCGCCGTGCAGGGCCGCGCGCAGTGGCGGGTGGTCCGACAGGCGCAGATCGCAGGTGAACACGACGACCGAGGTCTGCATGGGGGCTCACTTCCGCTTCCGGTGGGGGGCGCTCTCTCGAATGGCTTCGCCCGGTCGGCCGGTGCCGGATGCGGCGGGCCGTCGGAAGTCCCCCGTTCGGGTGCCGCGCACCCGCGACGGCGGCCGAACCGGCGCCCGAACCGGCGCCCGAACCGGAGGCCGAACCGGGGGCCGTCGCCGGGGTGCCCGTCGCGCCTGACCGGCTCACACATGTCCGGCCTCCGAGCACGGTGCTTGCCGCTTGCCGCCTGGCGCCCTGCCGCCGCTCAGCCCGGGAAGCGGCCCGTCGACCGCAGCTGCCAGCGGCGCTCGGCGTAGGCCAGGTCGTCCCGCCACAGCCGCCCGGCCGCCGCGCGGACCAGGGGACGCAGCAGTGGTGCCGCCCGGCGGGCGGCAGCGAAGCCCGGACGGTGCGAGGCGGCGACCACCGCCTCCACGACGGCGGTGCGCGGCCGTCCCGCTCCGTCCGCGCCGAGCGGCGTGGCATGCGTCTCGACCACGGAGCCCGCGCCCTCGCCCTCGGTGATGTGCATGACGACCGTGCGAGGTTCGGGCGCGGTGAAGACGGCGCGGACCGGCACCACCAGGCGGCCCGCCACCTTGAAGGACACGTCGACGGTCAGCGCGTCCGGGCCGTCGCCCGCCGAGCCACCGGCCGCGCCGGCCGGGCCGCCGGGTGCGTCCACCACGGTCAGGTCCACGAACGAGTAGGGGTGGAACCACGCCCCGTGCCACGGATCGAGCCGGTTGGCCACCACGTCCTCGGGCTCGCAGACACCCACCCCGGTGTACACGGCCGTCAGGGCGCGCGCGGGTTCGGGCCGCCGCGGCACGACCGGCGCGTCCAGCGGCTCTTCGCCGCCCACCGCGTCCAGCCGGACCCACACCAGCACCCCGTCGTCGTGCACCGGCAGGGGGGACCAGCCCGCGTACGGGCCGCCGTCCAGGGCCAGTCCGTGCCAGTGGCACACCAGCGTGCCGCAGCGCACCGGACTGTCCCGCAGCGGTGCTCCCAGGTGCGGGCAGATCCCCGGTCCGCCGACGAGGCGCCCGTCGGGCCCCCGCCACACCACGACCTCCTGCCCCGCCACGGTCCGCGCCAGCTTGCCGTCGCCCCGCAGGGCGTGGGAGGCGCCGAGGACGTACCAGTTGCCGGACGGGCGGGCCTGGGCCCGTTTCAGCCCCCCGGCGATCAGGCCGGGCCGCGCCTCCTGCCAGGTGGGCCGCTGACGCTCCCAGGACACGGCGTGCCGGCGCAGCGACAGCGGCAGACGGCGGCGGTTCACGCGACCTCCTCGGTGGAGCGGACGGCCGCCGTCGGCGAGGGCGCATCCGTGGGCGGGGCCATGGGCGCGTCCGAAGCCGCGGCCGCGGGCAGGGGGCGGGCGGCAGGGTTCGGCCGGTGTCCGGCGACCGTCCGTGCGCGCAGCCTGGCCGCCGCCACCCGGACCAGCCCGTCGGCGGCGACCACCGCCCTGCGCCGCCGCGGTACCACCGACCGCCGGTGCAGCACGGTGTAGCCGTCACGGGCGACGGCGTCCAGGATGCCGCCGTACAGGACGGCCGCGGTGCGGATGCAGGGCCGCGCCACCGGGTCGAGCAGGTCGACCCCGGGCATGGCCGCCCGGTACACGCCGCGGGTCAGCGCCTCGAACTCCCTGAGCGCGGCGGTGATCCTGCCGTCCGGGCGGCCCGTCGCGCGGCTCCAGGACAGCAGCTCCCGGTCCACGCCGTGACCGGCGAGCAGGTCGGCGGGCAGGTAGACGCGCCCGCGGTCCAGGTCCTCGCCGACGTCCCGCAGGAAGTTGCTCAGCTGGAAGGCGACACCGAGCGCCGCGGCGTACGGCGCGGCCTCCTCCCGCTCCACCACCGTGCCCAGGACCGGCAGCATCTCGAGCCCGATCACCGCGGCCGAGCCGTGCATGTACCCGCGCAGGTCGGCGTAGGTGGGATAGGCGGTCACGACCAGGTCGGAGCGCATCGCGGTCATGAAGTCCCGGAAGTGGGTGTGGTCGATGGCGTAGCGGCGGGCGGTGTCGGCGAGCGCGCGCACCACCGGCTCGCCACCGCCCTGCCGCAGCCCCTGCTCCAGTTCCTCCTGGAGCCGGGTCAGCGCCCGCACCCGCAGCTCGGGTCCGGCGCCCGGGTCGAGGGAGTCGACGATGTCGTCGGCCCAGCGGGCGAAGCCGTACAGGGCGTGCACGGCGGGCCGCCGCTCGATCGGCAGCAGCCGGGTGGCGAGGAAGTAGGTCTTGCCGTGCCGGGCGTTCAGGGCGCGGCAGTGACGGTAGGCCGCGCGCAGCGCCGGATCGCTGATCCCCGCGGCGTCCAGCTCTCGGTCGGTCATCGTGTCCTGCCTCGGGTGGTGGGCGCCGTCGGGTCGGCCGGAGGTCCGTCCGGCAGCGGAAGGCGCCGTGCGGCGGCCGGGGAACCGGTGTCGGTGGCGGGCGCGGTCGCGGTGGCGGCGGTCGCGGTGGGGCGCCCGCGGGTGCTGCGGCGGCCGGGTACGCCGGTGACGCGGGCCGCGGCCAGCTTCCCCGACAGCAACACGGTCGGCACGCCCACGCCGGGCGTGGTCCCGCACCCCGCCAGGACCGCGTTCTCGGTGCCGCGCACCAGGTTGCGCGGCCGGAACGGCCCGGTCTGCGCGAAGGTGTGGGCGGCCGAGAAGGGCGTACCGGCGGCGTGCCCCTGGGCGTGCCAGTCCGCCGGGGTGATCAGGCACTCCTCCTCGATGGCGGCTTCGATGCCGTCCAGCCCGCGCCGCTCCAGCTCCCGCAGCAGCGTGTCCCGGTATCGCGGGCCGAGGTCGGACCAGGCCGCCGCGTCCGGGCCGATGTCGGTGTTGGGGCAGGGGGCGAGGATGTAGTGCAGGTGGTGGCCCGGCGGCGCGAGGCCCGGATCGGTGGTGGTGGGCCGGGTGACGAGCAGCGACGGATCGCTCATCAGCCGTCCGGCGCGGGTGAGTTCACCGAAGGTGGTGCGCCACGCCGCGCCGAACGAGATCGTGTGGTGGGCGAGCTGGGGCCAGGTGCGGTCCGTGCCGGCGTGCAGCACCACCGCGGAGGGGGAGTGGCGCAGTCCGAGCGGTCTGCGCGGCCGGCGGCCGAGCAGCCGGTAGGCGACCGGCAGGTCCGGGGTGAGGACGACCGCGTCGCAGGGGATGCGGTCGGCGTCGGTGACGACGGCCGTGACGCGCTCGCCCGACCGCTCCAGGCGGGTCACCCGCTGCCCGAACCGCAGCTCGGCGCCTGCCGCGGCGGCCGCCTCCGCCATCGCCCGCGGCAGCGCATGCATGCCGCCGCGGGGGAAGTACACGCCGGCGACGGTGTCCATGTAGGCGATGACCGCGTAGGCGGCCAGCGCCCGCTCCGGCGGCACACCCGCGTAGAGGGCCTGGAAGGAGAACACCCGGCGCAGCCGCTCGTCGCTCAGGAAACGGCCGATCCGGGCGTCCAGGCGGCCGAAGCCGCCCAGCGCCGCGAGCCGGACGAGGTCGCCGTTGAGCAGGCCGAGCGGTGAGTCGAAGTTGGCGTCGATGAACCGGCGCATCTGGGCCCGGTACAGCCGCTGGAGCCAGTCGCGCAGCCGCCGGTAGCCCGCCGCCTCCGCCGCTCCGGCGAACCGCTCCACCTCCGCGGCCATCGCCTCCGCGCCGGTGTGCACGTCGAGGCTGCTGCCGTCGGCGAAGCAGGCCCGGTAGGCCGGGTGCAGGGGGATCAGCTCGACCCGCTCGTACAGGCTCTCGCCGACGGCGGCGAACGCCTCGTCCGCCAGCTCCGGCATGGTCAGCACGGTGGGCCCGGTGTCGATCCGGTACCCGCCCAGGTCGAGGCGTCCGGCCCGGCCGCCGGGCAGCTCCTCGCGTTCGACGACGGTGACCCGGCGTCCGGCACCCAGCAGGTGCAACGCCGCGGACAGCCCGGCGAGTCCGGCGCCGACGACCACGACGTGGTCCGTGGGGCCGGGCAGGGTGCGCGTCACCGGCCACTCCCCGCACCACGGCGGGCACCGGACGCGTGCGACCCGTGCGCGGGCCGCAGACATACGACGGCGTCGCCACCCGACCGCCCCGCCCCTGGCCCGGCGCCGTCCGGCCGGGCCTCGATCCGCTCAGCTCCGTCCGACCGCAGCTCATGTCCTTCGGGCCTCACCTGACCTGGCCTGGCTTCCCCCGTCCGGGCCTGACTCGGCCCCGCTCCCTCTGGCCGTGTCAGGCCCGGCCCGGCCCCACCCCGCCGTGCCTGATCCCGCCCGGCCCCGCCCGGCCGGGCGCCGGCCGCCGCGATGAGCAGAGCGCGCAGTGGCTCGGCGCCCTCCGGGTCGAGCAGGGCGCCGTCGAAGTGCCGCAGGCCCTGCTCGGCGAGTCGGTCGATCTTGCTCTCCACGGTGGCGCGCGCCCCCGTCCTGACCAGCACGTCCCGCACCTCGTCCAGACCGCCCACGGTGAGGGACGCATCCCCGAGCCGCCGGTCCAGGACGGCCAGTGCGGCGTCGTCGCCGGCCGCCTCGGCCCGCGCGCGGGCGACCGCGACCAGATAGGTCGGTTTGCCCTCCCGGATGTCGCCGCCGCACGCCTTGCCGGTCTCCAGCGGGTCGCCGAAGACGTCGTCCAGGTCGTCGCGCAGCTGGAAGGCCATGCCGACACAGCGTCCGGCGTCGCACAGCCGGCGTACCGTCAGCTCGTCCGCGCCCGCCGCGGTGGCGCCCAGGGCGAGAGGCCGCTCCACCGAGTACAGCGCGCTCTTCAGGCAGGCGGCGCGCAGCGCGCGCGGCATGGACCGGGCCGCGGTGATCTGGCCTTGGACGTCCAGGTACTGGCCCGCCACCATCTCCGTGCGCATGTCGCTCCACAGCCGCCGCACCACCACCCCGGTCCAGGGCGCCAGCGGCGTCTCCGCCACCAGGTCGTCGGCCCAGGCCAGCGCCAGGTCCCCGGCGAGGACCGCCGCCGACTGCCCGAACCGCTCGGCCCGTTCGGGGCCCACCCGGCCGGCATGGCTGCCGGTCAGGTCCGTGTGCAGCGCCGGCCGGCCACGCCGCAGCGAGGCCCGGTCCATCACGTCGTCGTGGACGAGCGCGCACGTCTGGAGCAGTTCCAGGGCGGCCGCGAGGTGCAGGGCCGCCCCCGCGGCCGCCGGGTCCCGGCCGGCGCAGGCCCGCGAGGCCCACCACACCAGCTGGGCGCGCGTGCGCCTGCCACCCTGCAGGGTGAAGCGCGCCACCCGTTCGGCCAGTTCCTCGGCGAACAGGGGATCCGCCACGCGGGCGCGGCGCAGGCGCTCCGCCAGCACATGGTCGAGCATCCGGCCGACCGCGCCGGGCACGTCGGCGTCGGCCTCGCGCACCTCGGCGGCCCCGGCCGGAAGCGGTCCGCTCGCCACCGGGCGTGCCTCGGTCCTGCCGGGTCCCTGTCCGTCGTCGGCCACCGGCCTGCGCGGAAGTGACGCCACGGGCGCGGCCGCGACCGGCCGCGGCGGCGCCTCCGCAGGGTGGTCCTTCGCGTGCGTGGGACGCATCCCGGTTCCCTCCGTCGTGTCTGTGTCCGTCGTTCCCGTCACCCGTCTGCTTCGGCGCGGGCGGCGTGGACGGATGCGCGCACTGCCACGCGATCGCGGCGGCCACCGGGTCCGCCCCCTCAACGGTGCCGTCTGTGGCGTTCGGCCGCGCGCCGTCAGGGAAGTGCCTGCATCCGCCGGGGTACACAATCCGGAAGACCAGGCCGGGGCTTCCGAGGGCGGGCGTCGTGTCCCTCCACCGCCCGTTCGGAAACCACCGCCAGGAGCAAGCACCTGGGAACAGACACGTGGGAACGCCGAGGAAGGCCCGACAAGGCTGAGGAAGTGGCCGGACAAGGCCGAGGGAGTGGCCGGACAAGGCCGAGGAAGGCCCGACAAGGCCGAGGAAGTGGCCCGACAAGGCCGAGGAAGGGAGAGGCCGTGCCGGAGACGGACGTGGCCGTCGTGGGTGCGGGCGCCGCCGGGCTGTCGCTGGCCCACCGGCTCGCCGGCACCGTGCCGGGCCTGCGGACACCGTCCGTGGTGCTGATCGACGCGCCGCCCGGACCGTTGCGGCCGCCCCCACGGACCTGGTGCTACTGGGCGGCGGGGCCGGGCCGGTTCGACGCGGCGGTGCGGGCCGAGTGGCAGCGGCTGCGAGTGCGCCCGCGCACCGGGGCCCCCGTCGAGGGCGGAATCGCCCCGCTGCGGTACCGCATGATCCGCTCCGGCGACTTCGAGCGCCTCGTCGCCCGGGATCTGGCCCGCAGCCCCAACGTCCGGCGCCTGGAAGCGACCGTCGAAGCGGTGGAGGACGTGCCGGGTGGCGCGCGCCTGCTGCTGCGGGACGCCGATGGCCGGGCACGGCCGCTCAGCGCGCGCTGGGTCCTCGACTCCCGCCCACCGGGCAGCCTGCCGGCCGCGCGCACCACCTTGCTGCAGCACTTCCACGGCTGGTTCGTGCGCACCGCCCGGCCCGTCTTCGACCCGGCCGTCGTGGAGCTGATGGACTTCCGCACCCCGCAGCCCGACCACGGCCTGTCCTTCGGCTACGTCCTGCCGACCGGGCCGTGCGAGGCGCTGGTGGAGTACACCGAGTTCTCCCGGCACCTGCTCACGCCGGAGCGCTACGAGGCCGCGGTACGGCACTACGCCGACGAGGTGCTGCGGCTCGGCGAACGGCAGGTCCTGGCCACCGAGACCGGCGTCATCCCGATGACCGACGCGCCGGTCCCCCGGCAGAGCGGGACCTCGGTCTTCCGCATCGGCGCGGCCGGCGGAGCCACCCGCCCCGCCACCGGCTACACCTTCGCCGGTCTGCAGCGCCAGACCAGTGCCGTCGCCGAGGCCCTGCGCCGCGGGCGCCGCCCGGTGCCGCCCGCCGCGCACTCGGCGCGCTCCCGCGCCATGGACGCCGTCCTGCTGCGCGCGCTGGACAGCGGCCGGGCCGACGGTCCGGAGCTGTTCGGCCGGCTGTTCGCCCGCGTGCCCATGGCACGGCTGCTGCGCTTCCTCGACGGAGGCACCCGCCTGCACGAGGACCTGCGCGTCGGCCTGCACGCACCCGTCGGCCCGATGCTGCGCTCCGCCCTGGAACTGCCCCTGCTGCCCCGCCGCCCCTTCGCCCCGCCCGCCACCCCGCCGCTTCCCGCGCCGGATCCGCCCGTGCCGCCCACGATCGCGTCGCCTCCGCCCACGCCGCCCGCCACCCCGCCGCTTCCCGCGCCGGACCCGTCCGTGCCGCCCGCTCCGAACCTCCCCCCGACGGAGACCACATGACGCTGTTGCGCGACGAGAACCTCGCTGCCGCCTTCGACCACGCCGCCCGCAGCTATGACACGCTCGTGGCCGCCAACCCCGGCTACCACGCCCACCTGCGCCGCTCGGTGCGCCGGCTCGGACTGCCCGGCCGGGGGCAGGGGCTGCGCCTGCTCGACCTCGGGTGCGGAACCGGCGCCTCCACCGCCGCCCTGCGCTCGGTCCTGCCCGCCGCCGACGTCACGGCTGTGGACGCCTCGGCCGGAATGCTCCGGCGGGCCGCGGCCAAACCGTGGGCCGACGGGGTGACCTTCGTGCACGCTCCCGCCGAGCGGCTGTCCGAGGCCGGGGTGCGCGGCCCCTTCGACGCGGTGTTCGCGGCCTATCTCCTGCGCAACGTCACCGATCCCGACGCCGTCCTCGCCGCCGTGCACGGGCTGCTGCGGCCGGGCGGGCGGCTCGCCGTGCACGAGTACGCCCTCCGCGGGCGGCGCGCCGACCGCGCGGTCTGGACGCTGGTGTGCCGGGGTGTCGTACAGCCCGTGGCGACCCTGCTGGGGGACGGGCCGCTCTACCGGCACCTGTGGCGCAGCGTGGTGGAGTTCGACACGGCCGGACGCTTCGCGCGGCGGCTCGGCGCGGCCGGTTTCGAACAGGTGCGCGCCCTGCCGTTGCCGGGCTGGCAGACCGGCATCACCCACACCTTTGTCGCAAGCCGGGCGGACGGCTCCCGGGCCGCCCACCAACCTACGGAGGACGCATGAGGACCGCACACCAGGGCGCCGCGCGCCGGGGACGCGACCGCAGGGCCCGGATCCTGCCCGCCCGGCCCGGCGCCCCCCGGGTGCAGGGCAGCCCGCCGTCGGTGGCGGTGGTCGGCGCGGGCATCGCCGGCCTGGCCGCCGCCACCGCGCTCGCCGAGCGCGGGGTGGCCGTCACCGTGTACGAGAAGCTGCCGTACCTCGGCGGCCGGGTGGGCGGCTGGCCGACCGAGCTGCGGGGCGGCACCACGGTGACCATGAGCCGCGGCTTCCACGCGTTCTTCCGTCAGTACTACAACCTGCGCGGACTGCTGCGCCGAACCGACCCCGGCCTGGAGCGGCTCACCGGCCTCGCGGACTACCCGCTGCTGCACGCCGGCGGCCTGCGCGACAGTTTCCGGCACGTCCCGCGCACCCCGCCGCTCAGCGCGCTCGGTTTCGTGGCGCTCAGCCCCTCCTTCCGGCTCGCGGACCTGCGCGCCATGGACCCGCGCGCGGCCCTGCCCCTGCTCGACGTGCGCGTGCCGGAGGTGTACGACCAGCTGGACGGCACCAGCGCCCACGACTTCCTGGACGTCGTGGGCTTCCCTGAGGACGCCCGGCACCTGGCCTTCGAGGTGTTCTCCCGGAGCTTCTTCGCCGATCCGCGTGAGCTGTCGGCCGCCGAGATGGCGCTGATGTTCCACATCTACTTCCTCGGCTCCGCCGAGGGGCTGCTGTTCGACGTGCCCCGCGCTCCCTTTCCGGCCGCCCTGTGGGACCCGCTCGCCGGCTATCTGGCCCGGCACCGGGCGCGGGTGCGCACCGGCACGGCCGTCGAGCACATCGAGCCCACCCCGGACGGCGGTCTGGTCGTCGCCGCCGGACAGGACGAGCGCCGCCACGACGGGGTCGTCCTCGCCCTGGACGGCGCGGGGCTGCGCTCGCTGGTCGAGCGCAGCCCGCAGCTGGGCGACGCGGCCTGGCGCGAGCGGATCGGACGGCTGCGCACCGCCCCGCCCTTCCTGGTCAGCCGCGTGTGGTTGGACCGGCCCGTCGCACCCGACCGGCCCGGCTTCCTCGGCACCAGCGGCTTCGGCACCCTCGACAACATCAGCGTGCTGGAGCGCTACGAGGACGAGGCGGCACGCTGGAGCGCGCGCACCGGAGGTTCTGTCGTCGAACTGCACGCCTACGCCGTACCGCCAGGTGCCGCCCGGGACGTCGAACAGAAGCGCATCCTGGACCAACTGCACTGGGTGTATCCGGAGACCACCACGGCCACGGTGGTCGACGCCCGTCACGAGTGGCGCGAGGACTGCCCCCTGTTCCCGGTGGGCGGCTACGGCGACCGCCCCACCGTCCGCACCCCCCACCCCGGACTGGTCGTGGCCGGCGATCTGGTCCGCACCGGCCTGCCCGTGGCGCTCATGGAACGGGCGGCCACGAGCGGCTTCCTCGCGGCCAACGCCCTGCTGGAGCGGTGGGGGGTGCGGGGCCAGACGCTGTGGACGGTCCCCGACCGCGGACGAAGCGCGCTCCTCAGAACCCTGGCCACCCGGGGGCGGACGCCCACCGTCCGCGAACGGCGGCCCTGAACGCCCCGCACACGGCATGCCCCGCACACGGCACGCCCCGCGCACGGCACGCCCCGCACACAGCACGCCCCGTGAGCTGGACCGGACCCGCCGATCGATCCGGCGGTACCGGACCCGCCGGATCGAACCCGAGCGCATCCACCCGGCGGGTGCCGGCGGCGTTGCTGTCCGGGGGCGCGTCACAGCGGGGTCGGCTGTGTCGCGCCCGCCCGGTCGGACGCGGGGTGTGCGCCGGGGGCGCCGGCTCGTCTCACTCGTGCGCGATCGCGGCCAGCACGTTCATGCGCGATGCGCGCAACGCCGGCAGGAGTGCGGCCGCGACGCCGACGGCCGCCGAGCCGATCACCACCGCGACGATCGTGCCCCACGGGATCGCCAGCGCCTTCATGCCCTGGAGCGCCAGGACCTGCTGGGTGCACACGCCCCACACGAGCCCGAGCGCGAGCCCCAGCACCGCGCCGAACACCGCGATGACCACCGACTCCAGCCGGATCATCCGGCGCAGCTGCCGCCGGGCCAGCCCGATCGCGCGCAGCAGCCCGATCTCGCGGGTGCGCTCCACCACCGACAGGGCGAGGGTGTTGACCACCCCGAGCACCGCGATGACGATCGCCAGCCCGAGCAGCGCGTACACCAGGTAGAGCAGGACGGCGATCTGGTCGTGGACCAGCTTCTTGTAGTCGGCCTGGTCACGCACCTGCACCTGCGGATACGGCGCCAGCGTCCGCTCCAGCCGCGAACGCAGCTGATCGGCGCTGGTGCCCGGGGCCCGGTTGACGTACAACGCCGAGTCCTGGCCGCCGGGGACGTACTTCTCGATGGTGGCGATGCCGAACACCAACCCGCCCTGCGTGCCGAATCCGCCTCCGCTGCCCTGATCGCTGAGGGCACCCACCTTCATCTCGGCGGTCCTGCCGCCCGGGAACTCGACCGGCAGCACGGTGCCGAGGCGCACCCTGTGGTCCTCCGCGAAATTGACGTCCATGCCGAGACCGCCCGCGGCCAGCGCGGCCGCGGTGTCACCGCCCCGGTAGACGACGTGGGCGACCTTGTCCACCTGCGGGTCGTACCCCGCGGCGGTCGTGGTGACCCGCTTGCCGTCCGGCAGGCGCACCGCCACGGGCGCGAACCGCTGCCGCACGACCAGCCCCACGCCCGCGGTGCCGCGGACCTTGTCGGTGATCTCCTGGGTGAACGGCAGGAAGTTGCCGTTCTGGACGACGAAGTCGGCGCCGAGGGTTTTGTCGATCTGCTGGTCGAAGGACTTCGACATGGAGGCGCTGGCCACCGACATCCCGCCGACCAGGGCGAGCCCCACCACGAGCGCGGCGGCGGTGGCCCCGGTACGGCGCGGGTTGCGCAGGGCGTTGCGCTGGCTCATCCGGCCGACCGGGCCGAACAGGACGGGGAAGGCAGCGCCGAGAACCCGGATGACGGGACGGACCAGCAGCGGGCCCGAAATGACGGTCGCGATCAGGGTCAGGATCACCCCGAGGCCCAGCAGCGAGGCCGCCGACGCCGTTCTGGTCGCGGTCGCGCACCCTGCCAGGGACGCGGCCCCGAGCACCCCGACGGCCGAACCGGCGATCGCCCGTGCCCTGAGCGGCCTGCCCACACCGGCGATGTCGGCGTCCACGAGCGCCGCCATCGGCGACACTCCGGCCGCGCGCCGGGCGGGCAGATACGCGGCGACGAAGGTGACGCCGACGCCCACGACGTAGGCGGCGACCGGCGTGCCCCAGCCGATGACCATCTCGGCGGCCTTGAGGTTCATGCCGAACGCGGTCATCAGCCTGATCAGCCCGAACGCCAGCCCGATCCCGGCGCCCAGGCCCAGCGTCGAGCCGGCCAGCCCGAGCAGCACCGCCTCGGTGAGCACGGATTGCCGCACCTGTCGCCGGTCGGCGCCCAGGGCGCGCAGCAGCCCCAGCTCCCGGGTGCGCTGGGCGATCAGCATGGAGAAGGTGTTGACGATGAGGAAGACGCCCACCAGGGTGGCGATCCCGGCGAATCCCAGCATCACGTACTTGATCACGTCCAGGAAGCCGCCGAGGTCCGCGGCCGACGACTTCGCCTGCTCGTCGGCGGTCTTCAGGCCGTAGGTCCCGGTGCCGATCGCCGCGCCGACCCGTCGCTTGAGCTGGGCGTCCGTCACCCCCGGCGCCGCGTCCACGGAGATGCTGGTGGCCCGGCCGGCCGAGCCCAACAGTTCCTTCGCGGCCACCGCCGGGTCGAGGAAGACCAGGGCCGCGCCGGGGTTGGTGGTGGTGAAGGTGGCGATGCCGACGATCTCCACCTCGAAGGTGCCCGGCTGGGCCTGCACGGTCAGCGTGTCGCCGATCCGCACGTGCTTCCTGTCGGCGGTGTCGGCGTCCAGGAGCGCCTGCCCGGCGCCCTGCGGGGCGTGTCCCGAGGTCAGCTTCAAGGGGCTGCGGTGGCTGAGGTACCAGTCCGTGGCGACGGTCGGGGCGCCGGTGGTCGGGCCGACCGACTTGTTGTGGCTGTCGACCACCACGACGTTCTGCACGGACACGTCCGCGTGCGTCGCCGCGGCCCCGTCGACCTTGGCGATCTCACGGGCCAGCGCGGCCGGCACGGTCTGGACGGCGCCGGTCGGCACGGACGACTTCAGGTCCGCCTTCGGCTCGACGGTCACGTCGGCGGAGGTGGACGCGAACAGCCGGTCGAAGGTGCGGGTGACGGTGTCGGAGAAGATCAGGCTGCCCGCGACGAACGCCACGGACAGGACGATGGCCAGTGCGGACAGCACCAGCCGCCCCTTGTGCGCGAGGAAGCTGCGCAGCGTCGCCTTGAGCACCGGTCAGTCCTCCTCGGGCCCCGCGGACCCGCGTCCCACGTCGAACCCGGGGGTCTGGGCGTCTCCCCCAGAAAAAAGGCGCATGCGTTCGAGCACGGCCTCCGCCGTCGGCCCCTCCATCCGGTCCACGATCCGGCCGTCCGCGAGGAAGAGCACCAGGTCGGAGTGGGCGGCGGCGCCCGGGTCGTGGGTGACCATGACGACCGTCTGGCCGAGCTGGTCCACCGCCTGCCGCAGAAAGCCCAGCACCTCGAGACCGGCCCGGGAGTCCAGGTTCCCGGTCGGTTCGTCGGCGAAGATCAGTTCCGGTCGGGAGACCAGCGCCCGCGCGCAGGCCACGCGCTGCTGCTGCCCGCCGGAGAGCTGTGCGGGCCGGTGTCTCAGCCGGTCCCGCAGCCCGAGGGTGTCGATCACCTCGTCGAGCCACTTCGCGTCGGGCTTCCTGCCGGCGATGTCCATGGGCAGCGTGATGTTCTCGGCCGCGCTGAGCGTCGGTATCAGGTTGAACGACTGGAACATGAACCCGATCCGGTCCCGGCGCAGCCGCGTCAGCTCGCGCTCCTTCAGGCCCGTTATCTCCGTGCCGCCGAGCCAGACCTGGCCGGCCGAGACCGTGTCCAGCCCCGCCAGACAGTGCATCAGCGTGGACTTGCCGGAGCCCGACGGACCCATCACCGCGGTGAAGCGACCGCGCGCGATGTCCACGTCCACCGAGTCCAGCGCGAGCACCGCCGTCTCGCCCGCTCCGTACGCCTTGGTCAGCCCGCGTGCCCGGGCTGCGACCCCGTCGGCGCCGGGCGCCTTTGCGGCTGCTGTGGACAAGACTGCCTCCCCGATCACCCGACGGTCACCCGACGGCCACCCGACCTCTGTGTCCGGGGCGAGCGTAGTGTGACCCGTCCCACAGCCGGTATCACTTTTCGGTTCCGATGCACGCTTGCCCGCGCTAGCGGTCCCGCGCTAGCTTCGAGGTATGGCTAAGACCCAGCTGAACGTGCGAGTGGACGAGGGCACCGCCAAGGCCGCCCGCGAGCGCGCCCTCGCACGCGGCGTGAGCGTCAACCGCTACATAGAGGAACTGGTCATGCAGGACACAGGTGAGGCGGGCCGCACGTTCGTCGAGGCCGCCGCCGATTTCATGAAGCAGTACGAGGCCGTGTTCGCCGAGGAGTTCGGTGAGACGCACGGTACCGACACGTCTGACAACACCGAAGGCCGTCACTGATCCCTTGAGCGACCTGACGATCGACCTCGCCTGGCTCCTCATGCTCGCCGAACAGAAGACCCCGGGTGACCCGCAGGTCACCGACTGGGGTGCCCTGATCGCCGCCGTCGCCAGGCACCGGGCCGAGATATTCGACGTCCCCGTCTACGACACCCCGCAGGCCCGAGCCGCCGCCCTGCTCCAGTTGCTGATCCACGTCCCGGCCCTGGAGCGCTCGAACGCCCTCTTCGCCTCCTCGGTCGCCTACGCCTACCTGGTGGCCAGCGGCCTGAAGGTCGTCACCTCGCCCGAGCAGGTCCGCGACCTGGCCCGGCTGGTCAAGAACGGCGAGGCGAGCGTCGCCGACATCGCCCAGGAGCTGCGCCGCTGGAGCCTGTGACGGACCCGCGGACCCGCGGACCCTCGGACCCTCGGACCCGCGGACCCGCGGACCAGGGATCAGGATTCCCGCAGTTTGCGGGCGAAGCCCAGCGCGCAGTACGAGGAGGGCAGCCGCGGCCCCTTCTCCGGCAGGAACACCCGGCGGTACGGGCCGAGTTCGAACCCGGCCGCGCGCAGCTCGGCGACCGGCTCCCGGGAGAGGTGGCAGCCGCCGCTCAGCAGCGGCCACACCGTCCGGTCCAGGGCCCGCTGGGTGAACCGCATCGCCGGGCCGCCGCCCGCGCCGTGCTCGAAGAACCGCAGCTCACCGCCCGGCCGCAGCACCCGCCGCACCTCCGCGAGCGCCCGGCGCACATCCCGGACACTGCACAGCACCAGCGAGAGGACCGCCGCATCGAAGGCCTCGCTCTTCACCGGCAGCGCCTCCGCGGTACCCGGCACCACATCCACCGGGACGTCCGCGCGCACGGCGGCCTCCGCCGCCAACTGCCGCAGGACGCGCTCCGGTTCGATCGCCACGACCTCCGCGACCGCACCGGGGTAGCGGGCGAAGTTGAGTCCGTTGCCCGCGCCGATCTCGATCACCCGCCCGGACAGCCCGAAGAGCAGCCGCTCCCGGATCGCCGCCATGCCGAGACCGGTCTCGGCCGCGACGCTGCAGCGAGCGTAGAAACGGGCGAACAGCGGGTGGTGGACGGGGTCCCGCACCGGTGTGCCGGCGCCGGTGGACATCAGCCGCATGACGACCTCCAGACCTCCGCACGGAAGCAGGTCTACGGTGATTGTCCCCCGTACGGGCCCGTCGCACCCCCCGCTGCCGGGGCGGTTCAGGAGAGGAAGGCGCGCACCTGCTCGTAGACGCCGTGGTCGTTGTTCATGTCGGTGTGCGAGATGCAGCCGACGTCGACGTTGGTCGCCCCGCTCAGCTCCGCCGAGGTGTCCGGGTCGATCGCCGCGTCGCAGTCCGACCAGTACGCCGCGTAGGAGACGCTGCCGGGTGTCTCGTCACCGGAGTTCAGGGCGGTCAGGAACGAGCTGCCGGTCGTCATCTCCTTGCAGGAGGTGTACAGCCAGCCGCACAGCGAGGCGACGCTGGTGCCGTGGTTCACCCCGGCGACCGAGACGAAGCGGTCCACGTACGAGGTCCCGCCGAGGTTCTTGAGGTAGTAGCGGCTGTTGAGCGCGCCCATGGAGTGCACCACCAGGTCGACCTTCGAGGCGCCGGTCCTGGACAGCACGGACTGGATGTAGGTGGCGAGCGTCGAGGCGGTGGTGACGTTCGACTTCGTCCAGTCGTAGGAGATCGCGTACAGCTCGGAGGACGAGTAGCCGTCCGCCTCGAAGTCAGCGATCCAGTCGTTCCAGCCGCTGGCGTCGCCGCTCAGGCCGTGCACGAACACGATCGGCTCGTGGCTCGCCGCGTGCGCGGTGCCGGCGGTCAGGGGGAGGGACAGAAGGAGCGAACCGGCTATCGCCGACAGAGCGGTTGCGATGCGACGCTTGGCGCGTTGCATGATGCCTCCTGAAACGGGTGGGGTTGTTCAGGAGTGTCAGGACCGGTCTACGCGCGGCGCATCGGCGAAGTCGCCAGTCTTTACGAGTCAACTAACTCGCCAGTAACGTCTTTCGTGTGGTGATACCGGTGAACCCCCCACCTCCGGGCCGCACTTCGCCACCGCAGCCGACCGACGCGGGGCCGAACCCGGCTTCGGCGCTCCCCGAGGGCGTCCGTACCCGGGTGACACGAGTCGTCTACGACGATCAGCGCGCCGTGGCCGAACTCGTGCCGCGCCTGACCGAACGGCAGGCGGCAGGCGTCGACCCGCTGCCGGTCGAACCGGCTGAACAGGCACCGGAGTTGCTGCGCGTCCTGCGCCGGGAGATCCGCACCCTGCCCGAGGAGACCCGGCTGCTGCTGCAGCTCGCCGCCGCCGACCAGTACCCGGTGGCCACCCACGCCTTCCTGCGCGCGGTCACCGCCGGCCGGCTGGACACCCGCCCGCTGGACGCGGCCGAGGCGGCCGGAGTCGCCCACGCCAGTGCCGGCGGAGTCCTCTTCCGGGACCCCTGGACCCGGATCGCCGCCTACGAGACCGCCTCGCCGGCCGACCGGCGCGCGGCCCATCACCTGCTCGCCCGGGTGCTCGGCGGCAAGGGCGAGACCACCCGCCGCTCCTGGCACCGGGGCGCCGCCGCCCTCGGTCCCAGCGCCCGGCTCGCGGCGGAACTGCGCGGCGCCGCCGACCGGGCCCGTGCCGAAGGGCCTCCCGCCCTGGCCCGCGCGCTCGCCGAACGCGCCGCCGGCCTCAGCCCCGACCCGGCCGAGGAAGCCCGGCTGCTCGCCTCGGCCGCCGCCGACGCCTGGCGCTCCGGAGAGCCCGACCGGGCGAGACGGCTCGCCGCCCGCACGGACGACTCCGCCCTCAACGGCGTCCTCGCCCTCCGGGCCGGCCACGCCGCCGAGGCCTTCGACGCCCTGCTCACCGCCGCCGTCCGGCAGGAACGCACCGCCGATGCCGTCGAACTGCTGGAGCTCGCCACCGAGGCCGCCGTGTACACGGGCGACCTCAGACGCTGCCGCGAGGCCCACATCCTCGCCCAGTGGCTGGACCTCCCGCAGTCCGGCGTCCTCGCCGCCCTCGCCTGCGCCGTCGAAGGCCGCTACGCCGACGCCCGGATCCTCCTCAAGACCACCGCGGGCCGCTGCGGGCCGGGTCGCGACCCCCGCTCGCTGATCCACTCCGGGATCGCCGCGCTGATGCTCGGCGACCCCACCCGGGCCGTCACCGCCACCCTCCGGGCCGCCGCCTCCGCGCGGGCGCGCGGCCTGCCCGGCACTCAGGCGCAGGCCATGGAGTTCCGCGCCTACGCCGACTTCTGGACCGGCCGCCCCCGGGCCGCCGAGGCCGCCGCCGAGGAGGCCCTGCGCCAGGCCTACGCCACCGGTCAGGACAACGGAGCCTGCCACCTCCAGGCCGCGCTCGCCATGTTCGCCGCCGTCACCGGCGACGAGCAGGCCTGCCGGGAGCGCGCGGCCGCCGCCCGCTCGTACGCCCTGGCACACGGACTGGGGCTGCCCGCCGCCCTCGCCCAGTGGGCGCTCGCCTTCCTCGACCTGGCCGGCGGCCGCTTCCCTGCCGCGGCCGCCCGGCTGCGCGCCCTCGCCGGATTCGGGCCTGGACACGGCCACCGGGCCATCCGGCACCTGGCCACCCCGCACTACGTGGAGGCCGCCGTCCGCACCGGCGACGCCCGGGTCGCCCGTGCCGCGCACGCCGACTACCACCGCTGGGCCACCGCCGTCCGCAGCCCCGACGACCTCGCGCTCAGCGCCCGCTGCCGGGCCCTGCTCGCGGCCGGCGCCGAAGCGGTCCCGCACTACCGGGAGGCGCTGGACCTGCACGCCCGGGGCACCCGGGACTTCGAACGCGCCCGCACCGAGCTGCTGTTCGGCGGCGCGCTGCGCCGGCTGCGGCAGCGCACCGAGGCGCGGGACCGGCTGCACAGCGCCCTGGAGGCTTTCGAGTCCTTCGGCGCCCCGCACTGCGCGGCCCAGGCCCGTGCCGAACTCCGGGCGCTGGGAACGCCGTTGACGCCGCACGCCGGGACCGACCCGGCCGCCGTGCTCACCGCCCAGCAGCTGACGGTCGCCCGGATGGCGGCGGACGGCGCCACGAACCGCGAGATCGCGGACCGCCTCAACCTCAGCCCGCGCACCATCGACCACCATCTGCGGGGCGTCTTCGCCCGCCTGGGCATCCGATCCCGGATCGAACTGGTACGGCTGCTCGGCGAGTCGCCGTAGGTCGTCGGCCGGGTGCGGCGCCGTCGTGGCCGGTCGCGCAGTTCCCCGCGCCCCTGAAGGGGCGCGTCGCCGACCCCCTTCTTTTA
>NZ_JBFAXI010000018.1:0-8964 GCF_040680735.1 Streptomyces sp. NPDC051987
CACCGCCCCCGGCGGACGACGACCGGCGCGCCGACGGCCGACGGGCCCCGCAGGAGAGCCGCCCGGGAGGCAGCGGGGCCCCCTCCGACGCGCCGCCGCCGGACGCGGGTGACGTGTACGGCGCCCCCACCATGGCCCGCCCGCTCGACCCGCCGCCCCGCTCGCCACGGCCCCGTCCGGACACGCGGCGGCCCGACGGGTCCCGAGGCGGCCCGAGCGGTGGACCCCCGCCACCACCTCCTCCCCCACCTCCTCCTCCACCGCCACCCAGGCGACCTCCCAGGTGAGCCGGGTGCCGGGCGGGAAGCGGCGAGTGCCGGGCGAGAAGTGGGCGACGGCGGGCCTCGCCATCCGCGCGGCTCACGGCGACCGTGCCGATCAGAGCGACCGTGCGGATGACGACGCCCCCCGGACAGGGCGCCCCTCGTGTGCGTGGCTCGGTGCTGAACCGTGCGTGAGGACGCGGCGGATGCGCGGCAGGCCCCGGCCATGAAGTTCGCACGCACGCTCGCTCGTAGGGCGGAGGCAAGCCGTCCGACACCGGCCCGACACCTATTGTTCCGTGTCCGTCAGGCGGACCACCTGCGCCGCAGGCACTGGGTGCCGGTTACGGTGGTTACACCATGAGCGATCCTCAGACCTCCGAGGTCCCCACTCTCCTCGTCAAGATTTTCGGCAAGGACAGGCCGGGCATCACGGCCGGCCTCTTCGACACGCTTGCCGCCTACATGGTCGACGTGGTCGACATCGAGCAGGTCGTCACGCGAGGCCGCCTGGTGCTGTGCGCGCTCGTGACCCAGCCCCCGGCGGGGCTGGAGGGCGACCTCCGGGCGACCGTGCACAGCTGGGCCGAGTCGATGAAGATGCAGGCGGAGATCATCTCGGGCCACGGCGACAACCGCCCGCGTGGCCTCGGCCGCTCCCTGGTCACCGTCCTCGGCCACCCTCTGACCGCCGAGTCGACGGCCGCCATCGCCGCTCGGATCGCCAAGACCGGCGGCAACATCGACCGCATCTTCCGGCTCGCCAAGTACCCGGTGACGGCTGTCGAGTTCGCGGTGTCCGGCGTGGCGACCGAGCCGCTGCGCACCGCTCTGGCCTCGGACGCGGCCGAGCTCGGCGTGGACATCGCGGTCGTCGCGGCCGGCCTGCACCGGCGGGCGCAGCGCCTGGTCGTCATGGACGTGGACTCGACACTCATCCAGGACGAGGTGATCGAGCTCTTCGCCGCGCACGCGGGCTGCGAGGACCAGGTCGCCGAGGTGACGGCGGCCGCGATGCGCGGCGAGCTGGACTTCGAGCAGTCGCTGCACGCGCGCGTGGCCCTGCTCAAGGGGCTCGACGAGTCGGTCGTGCGGAAGGTGCGCGCCGAGGTGCGGCTGACGCCGGGTGCGCGGACCCTGATCCGCACGCTGAAGCGGCTCGGCTACCAAGTCGGGGTCGTCTCGGGCGGTTTCACCCAGGTCACCGACGATCTGAGGGAGCGGCTGGGGCTGGACTTCGCCCAGGCCAACACGCTGGAGATCGTCGACGGGAAGCTGACCGGCCGGGTGACCGGCGAGATCGTGGACCGTGCGGGCAAGGCGCGGCTGCTGCGCCGGTTCGCCGCCGAGGCGGGCGTGCCGCTGGCGCAGACCGTGGCCATCGGCGACGGTGCCAACGACCTGGACATGCTGAACGCGGCCGGTCTCGGTGTCGCCTTCAACGCCAAACCGGTGGTCCGCGAGGCCGCGCACACGGCGGTGAACTTCCCGTTCCTGGACACGGTGCTGTATCTGCTGGGCGTCACCCGCGAAGAGGTCGAGGCGGCGGACACCCAGGACGAGAGCTGAACCCGTCCGGCCGGGCCGGACACCGGGGCCCGGCACCGCATCCCACGGTGCCGGGCCCTCGTCGTGTCAGGTCAGTGGCGGTCCGCCGGCCCCACGGCTCACTCCGAGGGTGCCCAGTAGTCCGCGAGCGTGGCGACGCCGGGTTCCAGGGCCTTCCAGGAGCCCTCGTGGGTCAGGACGGCGAAGGCGGCGGCGGGAAAGCCCCTGCGGTTCATTCGCTCGCGGACGTCGTCGGCGGCGGCGCCGGCGAGGATCTCCGCCAGGCCGTGCACGCCGGGGTTGTGGCCGATGAGGATCACGGTCTGTACGTCGTCGGGCACCTCGTTGAGCACGGCGATCAGCTCACCCGGCGAGGCCTCGTACACCCGCTCCTCGTAGACGGTTTTCGGCCGGTGCGCGAGCTCGTGGACGGCGAGCTTCCAGGTCTCCCGGGTGCGCACGGAGGTGGAGCACAGGGCCAGGTCGAAGGTGATGCCGCTGTCCGCGAGCTTGCGTCCGGCGACGGCGGCGTCCATTCGGCCCCGCTCAGCGAGCGGTCGCTCGTGGTCGGTCACCTGTGGCCAGTCGGCTTTCGCATGGCGGAAGAGGACAATCCTGCGGGGTTCTGCGACGCTCATGGCACCCAGCTTCGCATGAAACAGGCCATCGGGCGCAGGGAGTTGACATGCGGCTTCGCGCTGCCCGGCGGTACGCGGCTAGCGGTTGACGATTCTCTGGACGCGCTCGAAAAGGTGGGTGACGGCGGGGTCGCCGGTGGCCGCGTGGGCGTCCGCCGGGTTCAGTATGAGGAGCAGCAGGGCGGCGAAGGCGAGCGCGGGGAGGGCGAGCGCCCACCAGGGGAGCCGGATGTCGACGCTGCCCGGGGTCGCCGGGTGGGACCGGGTGTGCGTGGGGGCCGGCATGGTCGCCTCCGTGGGTCTCCGGGGTCTGTCGGCCGCCCTCGCGGCCACACCTCGAAACTACGGAATCCGCGGTCGCCGTCCCATCCGGTGACCCACCCACTTGACCCTGACCCTCACCCCCTAGGGGATGGGGGGCTAGCCCCACCACCGGCCGCGGGGGCGGTGTCGGGCGGGGTCCGGCTGCGGTCAGGGGGACGCGAGGGTCGCGATGACGGCGACGACGATGAAGATGGCGAAGAACGAGCCGAAGACGATCAGCATCTTCTTCTGACCGTTCTGGGGGTTCGGGTCGAGCACTGGCATGGGACCAGTCTGGCACCCCCGGAAGGGAAGGGGCCGGGCGGGGGGCCACGACACGCGCCGGGCGGGGTCAGGGCGCCGTGCCGGCCTCGTCCTCGACCGTGCGGTCGCGGCCCGCCAGGACGCCGACGGCCATCTGCGGGATCATCAGGCCGACCATGAGGGCGATGGGCAGGCCCCAGCCGCCGCTGTGCTGGTAGAGCACGCCCACCAGCAGCGGGCCGGGGATGGAGATGAGATAGCCGGTGCTCTGGGCGAAGGCGGAGAGCTGGACCACGCCCGCCGCGGTCCTGGCCCGCATTCCGACCATGGTGAGGGCCAGCGGGAAGGCGCAGTTCGAGATGCCGAGCAGTACGGCCCAGGCCCAGGCGCCGGAGGCGGGCGCGAGGTAGAGGCCGGCGTATCCGGCGAGGCCGCAGACGCCGAGAGCGATCACGATCGGACCCTGGCGCGGCAGCCGGGTGGCCACGCGCGGGATGACGAAGGCGAGCGGCACGCCCATCACCATGGTGACGGCGAGCAGCAGTCCGGCCGTGCTCGCGGAGACGCCCGCGTCCCGGAAGATCTGGGCCATCCAGCCCATCGTGATGTAGGCGGCGGTGGCCTGGAGCCCGAAGAACACAGCGAGCGCCCACGCGGTGCGGCTGCGCGTGATCCGCAGGGCGGGCGGCTGCCGCTCGGCACGCGCGCGTGCCTCTGACCCTGCCCCGGCAGCCTGCGCCGGTCCCCGGTCCCGGACCAGCGGGACCCAGGGCAGCACCGCGGCCGCCGCGAGCCCCGCCCACACGGCGAGCCCGGGCTGCCAGCCGCCGCCCAGCGCGTCGGTCAGGGGCACGGTCACCGCGGCGGCCACCGAGGTGCCGGCGGCGAGGGCCATCGAGTACAGGCCGGTCATGGAGCCGACCCGGTCGGGGAACCAGCGCTTGACGATGACCGGCATGAGGACGTTGCTGACCGCGATGCCCATGAGGGCGAGCGCGCTGCCGGCCAGGAACCCGGCGGTACCGCCGACGTACGGGCGGATCAGCAGACCCGCCGTGACGGCCGCCATGGCGGCGCAGACCACGGCCGCGGGACCGAAGCGGCGGGCCAGGCGGGGGGCCATGACGCCGAAGACGGCGAAGCAGAGCGGGGGCACGGAGGTGAGCAGTCCGGCCACGCTGCCGCTCATGCCGAGGCCGTCGCGGACTTCCTCCAGGAGCGCGCCCAGGCTGGTGATGGCGGGCCGGAGGTTGACCGCGGACAGCACGATGCCGACGACGACCAGCCGTGTCGCCCACGCGCGCGTGGCGGTCGTCGGGTTCCCTCCGGACACCGCCGGCCGTGCCGCCGTCGGTACCCCGGACGCTGCCGACGTCCGACCGGGCGCAGAGCTCGGGGTGCGGGTTTCCTTGCCTGCCATGAGGACCATCATAGAATCATAGGATGATTGGTTGTCCATCCCCGGGCGGGCCCGACCGCTCCCGGCGACCCCTCGCGTGCGAAGGTGTGTCATGCCTTTGAGCCATCCGCGCCGCTCGGCGCTGTCCGAGCAGGTCATCGCGGCGCTGCGGAACCAGATCACCTCCGGTGAGTGGCCGGTGGGCTCGCGCATCCCGACCGAGCCGGAGCTGGTCGAGCAGCTCGGGGTGGCCCGCAACACCGTCCGCGAGGCCGTCCGGGCACTGGCCCACAACGGCCTGCTGGACATCCGGCAGGGCTCGGGGACGTACGTCGCGGCGACCAGTGAGCTGGCCGGCGTGATGCACCGCCGCTTCGTCGACGCCGACCCCCGGCACATCGCGGAGCTGCGCTCGACGCTGGAGTCGTCGGCCGCCCGGCTGGCCGCGGTCCGCCGGACGGAGAAGGACCTCAGGCAGCTCGACGCCCTTCTGGCGCGCCGCGAGCAGGCCTGGCGGTCGGGCGACGCGGAGGCCTTCGTGACGGCGGACGCGACCCTGCACCTGGCCGTGGTGGCCGCCTCGCACAACGACGTGCTGACGGCGATGTACGCCGACCTCGGCGAGGTGCTGCGGGAGTGGCTGCGCGCCGATGTCGGCGCCGAGCTGACGCCGCAGTCGTACATGGACCACACCCGGCTGGTCGAGGCGGTCCGCGCGGGCGACGCGGACGCGGCCGCCAAGGAGGCGGCGAGCTACCCGTTCCTGTGCCGTCCGGACCGGTTCAGCTCACCTTCTGGTGGCTGATCCACACCGCGCGGACCTCCTTCCAGCAGCGGCCGGCCAGTCGTACGGTCATCGCCGGATCGGTGTCGACCGGGGGGCCGTCGGTGTCGATGTCCCACCACTGGGCGCACTCGAT
Source organism: Streptomyces sp. NPDC051987 (assembly GCF_040680735.1). NCBI lineage: Bacteria > Bacillati > Actinomycetota > Actinomycetes > Kitasatosporales > Streptomycetaceae > Streptomyces > Streptomyces sp. NPDC051987. Next base: position 5,336 of record NZ_JBFAXI010000018.1, read on the forward strand.
GTGCAGCCGCACCCGGTCGGTGTCCACGTAGGGGTTGTGGCAGTAGGCCACCACATGGGAGCCGCGGACGGTGGTGCGGCAGGAGGCTCCGAACAGCTGCGGGGCCGGTTCGTGACCGCTGGGCACGCGCGCGTGGGACTGCGCGTCGTACGGCAGCGACAGCACGAGAGCGAGGGCCAGGGTCACCGGGGCCAGGCTGCGGGACAGGCGCACAAGGGGACCTCCTCGGCCGGGCTGGGGAGGGACGTCGCGCGGCGGACGCCCGCTCCACGCGTACTCCAGGGTGCGCCGTCCGGGCGGCGACGGCCCGGCAGGTGGGCCGAACGGGTGAGGCCCGCACCCCGGGAAACCGCCGCGGGGTGCGGGCCTCACATCGTCCGTGCCGGTCAGGCGCCGATGGCGTGCAGTCCGCCGTCGACGTGGATGATCTCGCCGGTGGTCTTCGGGAACCAGTCGCTCAGCATGGCCACGATGCCCTTGCCGGCCGGCTCGGGGTCCTTGAGGTCCCACTCCAGCGGGGAGCGGTGGTCCCAGACGGCGGCCAGGTCGCTGAAGCCCGGGATGGACTTGGCGGCCATGGAGCCGATGGGGCCCGCGGAGATGAGGTTGCAGCGGATGTTCTGCTTGCCCAGGTCGCGGGCGATGTAGCGGCTGGTGGCCTCCAGGGCGGCCTTCGCCGGGCCCATCCAGTCGTACTGCGGCCAGGCGTACTGGGCGTCGAAGGTGAGGCCGACCACCGAGCCGCCGTTCTGCATCAGCGGCAGGCAGGCCATGGTGAGCGACTTCAGGGAGTACGCCGAGACGTGCATGGCGGTGGCGACGGACTCGAACGGCGTGTTGAGGAAGTTCCCGCCGAGGGCGTCCTGGGGGGCGAAGCCGATGGAATGGACCACGCCGTCGAGGCCGCCGAGCTCCTCGCCGACGAGGTCGGCCAGGCGCGCGAGGTGCTCGTCGTTGGTGACGTCCAGCTCGATGACCTTGGTGGGCTTCGGCAGCTTCTTGGCGATGCGCTCGGTCAGCGTGGGCCGCGGGAACGCGGTGAGGATGATCTCGGCACCCTGCTCCTGGGCCAGCTTGGCCGCGTGGAAGGCGATGGAGGACTCCATCAGCACACCCGTGATCAGGATGCGCTTGCCCTCAAGGATTCCACTCATGGTGATCAGTGACCCATTCCCAGTCCGCCGTCAACGGGGATGACGGCTCCAGTGATGTACGAGGCGTCGTCCGAGGCGAGGAACCGCACCGTCGCGGCGACCTCCTCGGGCTGCGCGTACCGGCCGAGCGGCACCTGCGCCACGATGCCGGCGCGCTGCTCGTCGGTGAGCACCTTGGTCATGTCGGTGTCGACGAAACCGGGCGCGACGACGTTGAAGGTGATGTTGCGCGAGCCCAGCTCGCGGGCGAGGGAGCGCGCGAAGCCGACCAGGGCCGCCTTGGAGGCGGCGTAGTTGGCCTGACCGGGGCCGCCGTAGAGGCCGACGACCGACGAGATGAGGACGACGCGGCCCTTCTTGGCGCGCAGCATGCCGCGGTTGGCGCGCTTGACCACCCGGAAGGTGCCGGTGAGGTTGGTGTCGACGACCGAGGTGAAGTCCTCCTCGGACATGCGCATCAGGAGCGTGTCCTTGGTGATGCCGGCGTTGGCGATCAGGACCTCGACCGGGCCGTGGGCGTCCTCGATCTCCTTGTAGGCCTGCTCCACCTGCTCGGAGTCGGTGATGTCGCACTTGACGGCCAGGCAGCCGAGTTCCTTGAGGTCGGTCGGCGGCTCACCCGAGCGGTAGGTGATGGCGACCTTGTCGCCGTTGTCGGCAAATGCGCGGGCGATGGCGAGGCCGATGCCCCGGTTGCCTCCGGTGACGAGAACCGAGCGGCTCAACGGATCACCCTTTCGTTCGGTCTGGCACCCGCCCGAACAGCTGGCATGACAGGCGGCTTCATCAAAAACCTATCGGTCCCGACATCACGGCGGGCAAGCGGGCACCGACAGTGGCTGAGGAGTGTCGCTGTCGGGTCCCTACAGAAACGCGCGACGCCGGACCGAAACCTGTGGTCCGCGCACCCGCGGGCGCGACATGATCGGACGGACAGGCCACGACAGCAGGGAGACCTCCGTGCCTCATTCCATCGACGAAGCCTTCACGGCGCTTCCGCTACGGGCCCTGGCCGACGCCGCGCTGGCACGCGCGCGTGCGCTGGGGGCCGAGCACGCGGACTTCCGGTTCGAGCGGGTGCGCAGCGCGTCCTGGCGGCTGCGGGACGCCAAGCCCGCCGGGTCGTCGGACACCACCGACCTCGGGTACGCGGTCCGGGTGGTGCACGGCGGCACCTGGGGGTTCGCGTCGGGGGTCGACCTGTCCCTCGACGCGGCCGCCAAGGTCGCCTCCCAGGCGGTGGCCATGGCGAAGCTCTCGGCGCAGGTGATCAAGGCGGCCGGGTCCGACGAGCGGGTGGAGCTGGCCGACGAGCCCGTGCACGCGGACCGGACGTGGGTCTCGTCGTACGAGATCGACCCGTTCACCGTGCCGGACGAGGAGAAGTCGGCGCTGCTCGCGGAGTGGAGCGCGCGGCTGCTGGCGGCCAACGGCGTCAACCATGTCGACGCCTCGCTGCTCACCGTGCACGAGAACAAGTTCTACGCGGACACGGCCGGCACCGTGACGACCCAGCAGCGGGTGCGGCTGCATCCGCAGCTGACGGCCGTGTCGGTCGACGAGTCCAGCGGTGAGTTCGACTCGATGCGGACCATCGCACCGCCGGTCGGCCGCGGCTGGGAGTACCTGACCGGCACCGGCTGGGACTGGGACACCGAGCTGGAGCAGATCCCGGAGCTGCTCGCCGAGAAGATGCGGGCGCCGAGTGTCGAGGCGGGCCTGTACGACCTGGTGGTCGATCCCTCCAACCTGTGGCTGACCATCCACGAGTCCATCGGCCACGCCACCGAGCTGGACCGCGCGCTCGGCTACGAGGCCGCCTACGCCGGCACCTCCTTCGCCACCTTCGACCAGCTGGGCAAGCTCAGGTACGGCTCCGAGCTGATGAACGTCACCGGGGACCGCACCGCCGAGCACGGCCTGGCGACGATCGGGTACGACGACGAGGGTGTCGAGGGGCAGTCCTGGGACCTGGTGAAGGACGGCACGCTCGTCGGATACCAGCTGGACCGGCGGATCGCGAGGCTGACCGGCTTCGACCGCTCCAACGGGTGCGCCTACGCCGACTCCCCCGGGCACGTCCCCGTGCAGCGCATGGCCAACGTGTCCCTGCAGCCGGACCCGGCCGGACTGGCCACGGAGGACCTTATCGGCGGGGTGGACCGCGGTATCTACGTGGTCGGCGACCGGTCCTGGTCGATCGACATGCAGAGGTACAACTTCCAGTTCACCGGGCAGCGGTTCTTCAGGATCGAGAACGGCCGGATCACCGGGCAGCTGCGGGATGTCGCCTACCAGGCGACGACCACCGACTTCTGGGGCTCCATGGCCGCCGTCGGCGGCCCCCAGACATACGTCCTCGGCGGCGCCTTCAACTGCGGCAAGGCCCAGCCGGGACAGGTCGCCGCCGTCTCGCACGGCTGCCCCTCGGCCCTCTTCAAGGGCGTCAACATCCTCAACACCACGCAGGAGGCC